>CAJXLD010000108.1 GCA_913055595.1 uncultured Altererythrobacter sp. | reverse complement strand
GCGGTCGCATCGCCACTATTTGGGGCGCCGCTGAAATGGATCCGATCTATTCGCTGGCAGGTGCCTTCGTCGGCCTGTTCGTCGGGCTGACCGGCGTTGGCGGCGGCTCGCTGATGGCGCCGCTGCTGATCATCTTTGGCATCAACCCTGCCGTGGCCGTGGGGACTGATCTGTGGTTCGCCGCGATCACCAAGACGGTGGGCTCGGGCATTCACCAGAAATACGGATCGCCCGACTGGCAGCTTGTCAGGCGACTGGCACTGGGCAGCGTACCCGCTGCCATTCTCACCGTGCTCTATCTGTCCTTCTTTCATCAGGGTCGGCTGGAATCTGACCTTCTGCTGACGATCCTGGGCGGTGTACTCCTGCTCACCGCTTTGCTGATGCTTCTTAAGAATCGCATCACTGCTCCGCTAAGGAAGTTTCACAATAAGGTCACGCCAAAGGTGCAGCGCCGACAGCTGATCGCAACTGCGCTTGGCGGATTGGTGGTCGGCATCCTCGTAACACTTACTTCGGTCGGCGCGGGCGCGCTGGTGGCCGTCTTGCTGGCGCTGACCTATCCGCTCCGATTGAGTGCCCGGACAATCGTCGGCACCGATATCATCCACGCCGTGCCGCTGACATTGGTTGCCGCATTGGGACACAGCTGGCTGGGCAATGTGGACGTATGGCTGCTGGCCAGCCTGCTGATCGGATCGATCCCCGGCATCGTCGTGGGATCGATGGTGGCTGGCAAGGTGAACGACAATCTGGTCCGCTATGCGCTAGCGGCGATGCTGGCCGTATCCGCTGTCAAGATGCTGATGGGTTAAACCATCCTTCCAACCAGATGATTGGCTGCCTCCCACACGTCGCGCCAAGTCACGGCAAAGCCTTTCTCCCCTCCGTAATAGGGATCGCCAACCGCCTCCCCTTCTCGGCCCGGCACGAGGTCGAGCAGTAATGAGAGCTCCGCCGTCATATCCATAGGCGCGCGGGATTGCAGCACCTCCAGATTTTCATGATCCATGGCGAAGATGTGCGTAAAGCGGCGGAAGTCCTCCTCCATCACCTGCCGCGCGCGTTGGCCGGAAATGTCCACGCCGAACTGCGCCGCGATCTGCTGAGATCGGGGATCGGGCTGCTTGCCGATATGCCAATGTGCCGTCCCGGCCGAGTCCGCCTCGAAAGAAAGTCCCGCTGCATCGGCCTGGTGGCGGAACGCAGCCTCAGCCAATGGCGAGCGGCAGATGTTTCCGAGGCAGACAAAAAGAACGCGGTTCAAGACATCAGCCACTTCCACGGGCCGGTGATCGCCAGCGTGCGCGTTGGGCTATAAGCATTGACGAAGAGCGTGCGGCCATCAGGCGAGAAGCAGGCACCGGCAGGTTCAGTCTGCAAGCGCAGGCGGCCGAAGGCATAGGCACGACCGTCCGGCGTGATGCCGCGCAGATGATTGTCGACCACCGCTGAATATTGATCTTCGCAAATGATCAGGTGGCCATCGGGCGCTATGGTGAGATTGTCGCCAAAGCTGTAAGCTTCAGCATCGGTGCTTTCATAGAACAGCTCCAGCACCTCAACCCCTCCAAGGGGCTGCATTCGAAATACTTGCCCTTGTCGTGCCGCGCCGCCTGATGTGGCGGTGAAGAAGAACTCGCGATCACCCATCCAGATGCCCTCACCGCGGGCAAAGATCGTCGCACCTCTTGCCGCACCGCGCTGGCGCAGATCGTCATCAGGCGATTCTACATCATCGAGATCAATCCAGCGGCCGAATGCATGCTGACCCACTGCAATCGCCGCGCCATCCCAATTGCGCGTATCGGGAATGTCGAACACCACGAGCGCCTGCAAACGTCCGCCGCGCGAAAGATCCCTAGGCACTTCAGGTCTAAATCGGTAGAGCAGGCCCTCATTGCGGTCTTCGGTCATGTAGACCATGCCACTGGCCGGATCGACGCAGGCTGCTTCGTGATTGAAGCGACCCATGGCCTTCAGCGGCACCGGCTCGACCTGTCTCTCGGCATTGGCGGGCACTTCGAAGACCCAGCCGTGCGACTGATTGATGCGGGCGTTTGGCGTGGAGACATCTTCTTCGCAAGTAAGCCAGCTACCCCAAGGAGTGATGCCACCGGCACAATTGCGGATCGTACCGGCCAGCGAGCGATATTGTCGCTTCACTTCCAGCGTGGCGGGATCGAGGACGATGGTGGTTGTCCCGCCAGGCAGGGGCACCAGGCTGCGCGCGACGGTGTCGAATGCCGGACCGGTTGCCCCTCCTGAATCCTCCTGTGCCAGCAATTCATGGTTTCGCACCAATGCCCATTCGCCATTGCCGAGATCGAAACAGCCCATGCCATCGGCCTTGTCGGGCACGGTTCCACCATCGTTCATGGGATCCCCTAGCGAGGAGAGCACACTGTAGGAAAAGCCTTGGGGCAGGTCGAGAATACCCTGCGGGTCGGGGACGAGGAGGCCATAGCCATCGCTCGGCGCGAGAGCACCCGTACCAGCACCCCTTGCAGCGCAGCCAGCTGCGGCAAGCGCGGCAAAAGCACTGCCGGTGGACCGGAGAAACTGGCGGCGATCACTTGGCATTGCGGGCTCCTGCAAATTTCCATGCCGAAAAGGCAAGGAATACAACAAAGACATGTTTCGGCGGATGACACCACCGCTCTACTATGCTGTTAATGCAGGGGAAGAGAGGAACCTGCAATGACCGTCATCAAATCGCCACGCCTTTGGGGCGCGCTGCTCACTGCGTCCGCATTGACACTGGCCATGCCATTGCAAGCGGAACCTGCTGACGAGACTGTGGTTACACTCGCAGCCGATACGCAGGGCACACCGGAAGAGCGCGCGGCGACCATGCTGGCGCAAATGTCGCAAGATGAGAAGCTATCCTTGCTGATGGGCTATTTCGGCACCGACTTCCCGCCGGTGAATTTCGAAGCGCCGGAAGAAGCGCAGTACGGATCGGCGGGCTATGTGCCCGGAATTGCGCGGCTGGGCATCCCCCCACAATGGCAGGCGGACGCAGGGATAGGCGTTGCCACGCAAGGCGGCGCAGAGGTGAAGCGAGCGCGCACCGCGCTTCCCTCCGGACTTGCAACGGCAGCGACATGGGACCGGGATCTGGCCTTCGCAGGAGGCGCGATGATCGGCAGCGAGGCGCGTGCCGACGGCTTCAACGTGCTGCTGGGCGGCAGCGTCAACCTGGTTCGCGAGCCGCGCAATGGCCGCAATTTCGAATACGCGGGTGAAGACCCGCTGCTTGCCGGCGTGATGGTGGGGCAGCAGATCGCCGGCGTGCAGTCGAATGACATCATCTCCACTTCCAAGCACTTCGCGGTCAACGACCAGGAGACCGATCGCGGGCGAGGCAATTCCGTGCTCGACGAAGCAAGTTTGCGGATGAGCGACTTGCTCGCCTTCCAAATCGCACATGAGATCGGCGAACCCGGCTCGGTCATGTGCGCCTATAACCGAGTGAACGGACCCTATAGCTGCGAACATCCCTTCCTGCTGACGCAGGTGTTGCGCGAGGAATGGGGCTGGCCGGGTTATGTCATGTCCGACTGGGGCGCGGTACATTCCACCGCCAATGCCGCAAATGCGGGCCTCGACCAGGAATCGGGTTACGGCTTGCAAATGGCTGCGAACTTCGCCGCCGAGAAATTGCAGTCAGCGCTGGATTCGGGCGAGATCAGCCAGCAACGCATCGATCTGATGGTCACACGCATATTGCGGTCCATGTTCGCGCATGGATTGATCGACAATCCCGTATCAGCCGACAATCCCATCGATTTCACCGCCAATCGCGCCGTGAGCCAGGCCGATGCCGAAGCAGGTATCGTGCTGCTCAAGAACGAAGGCGGTATTCTGCCGCTGGCTGCCAGCGCGCAAAGGATCGTGTTGATCGGTGGGCATGCCGACAAAGGCGTAATCTCAGGAGGCGGATCGAGCCAGGTATATCCCGATGGCGAAAACGCCGTGCCGGGAATAGAACCGACCAGCTGGCCGGGCCCGGTCGTCTATTATCCCTCCAGCCCGTTGGAAGAATTGCGTGCGCTGCTGCCCGATGCCCAAATCACCTTTCATGACGGCGAACATCACGAGGTAGCAGCCGCAGCAGCCAATGCGGCGGACATTGCCATCGTCTTTGGTACGCAATGGGCCAGCGAGAGCATCGACGTGCCCATGCAAGTGAAAGATGACACGCTGATCGAGTCCGTCGCACTCAACCAGCCGAATACGATTGTCGTGCTGCAAACGGGCGGCCCGGTGCTGATGCCGTGGGCGGACAAGGTTCCCGCCATTGTCGAGGCGTGGTTTCCCGGTCGCATGGGCGGTGCTGCCATTGCCGGCGTGCTGACGGGCGCGGTCAATCCATCGGGACATCTACCCGTGACTATCCCGCGTAGCCTCGATCAATTGCCGCACCCCGAAGATCCGCAGCCGGGCGATGTAAACTATACCGAAGGCGCGACGGTCGGTTACAAATGGTTCGACGCGCAAGGCCATGACCCACTCTTCGCCTTCGGCCATGGCATGTCCTACACCGAATTCGATTATGGCAATCTCTCGGTCACCCGCGCGGGCGACGGCTTGGTTGCGACCTTCACGGTGACCAATTCGGGCGATGTCGCGGGTGCCGATGCGGCACAGGTCTATGTTTCGGGCGATGGCTGGGAAGCACCAAAACGGTTGGGCGGCTTTGCCAAGGTGGCGCTGGATCCGGGCGAGACGCAATTGGTCAGCGTGGCAGTTGACCCGCGCCTGCTTGCCATGTGGAGCGTGGAGGAGGATGGCTGGGTCCGCGAAGCAGGCAGCTATCAGGCGTCGATCGGCGAAAGCTCGCGCGAGATCGTGGAAACGGTTTCAATCGATTTGCCCGCCAGCTACCTCTCTCCGCAATGGCGCCCTCAATAGGATCAAGGAAATGCGCAAGCTGACCGACATCTTTGCAGCGTTTTTGGCCTTGGCGCTGACAGCGCCCGCCACCGCGCAGAAATTCGAGGAACTGGCGCAAACGCCGCCTATGGGGTGGAACAGCTGGAATCATTACGGCTGCAACATCGATGAGGATTTGATCCGTCAAACCGCCGATGCGCTGGTGGAAAGCGGCTTGCGCGATGCCGGATACGTCTATGTTACACTTGACGATTGCTGGCACGGCACGCGTGACGAGGACGGCAATATCCGTCCCGATCCCGAGCGCTTTCCTTCGGGCATGGCGGCGCTGGGCGACTATCTGCATGCCCGCGGATTGAAGTTTGGCATCTATTCGGATGCGGGCGCCACTACTTGTGCCGGACGCCCGGGCAGTCAGGGTTACGAATTCCAGGATGCGCGCACCTATGCTGCCTGGGGCGTGGATTACCTCAAGTATGACTGGTGCGCGACCGGCACTGGCGAAGACCAGCGCAATCCGCGCGAAGCCTATCGCACCATGAGCCGCGCCATCCGTGCGGCGGGCCGTCCCATGGTGCTCTCGATCTGCGAATGGGGAGAGAACGATCCGTGGCTGTGGGGCCGCGAAGTGGGCCATCTCTGGCGCACCACGGGCGATATCACCAATTGCTGGGATTGCATTGTCGGCCACGGCACATGGTTCAGCAGCGGCATCTTGCCCATCCTCGACCGGCAGGAGGCCATCCGCGCCCATGCCGGCCCGGGCGGCTGGAACGATCCGGACATGATGGAGGTCGGCAATCTACCCACGCTGCAAGAGAACCGCAGCCATTTCGCCATGTGGGCGATGCTCTCCGCGCCGCTAATCGTGGGCACCGATGTTCCCGCTATGCAGCCGGAAATCCGTGACATTCTGGCCAATCCGCGCATCGTTGCCATCGACCAGGACCCACTTGGCATCCCCGCCATGCGCTGGATCGCCACGCCCGAGCTGGAAATCTGGGCCAAGCCGCTGGCCAATGACGAATGGGCCATCGCCGTGCTCAACCGATCTTCCTCTGCGCAGGACTTCACCATCGACTGGTCTGCGGTCGAGTTGAAGGATGATCAGAACGGCAGGCAAGCGCGCTTCTACGATCAGGCCTACGAGATCGAGGAAAGCTGGGAAGGCGAGGCATCAGGCGATACCTCCACTCCGATGCTCGGCACGGTCGAACCGCGCGACACACTGGTCTTCCGCTTGCGCCCGCAATAGGGCGCCAGCGCTGCACTCAAGCCTGCGTGGCCTTTCGCCAGCGATAAAGCGTCTTTTCCGAGATACCGAATTCGCGGCAGCTTTCGGTCACGCCCTTGCCGGCGGCAATCATCTTCTCGATGGCGCGGCATTTCGCGTCCTTGTCGGGGATGGCTGCCATCAGATCAGTCCTCTTGCCATTTGGTAGTCGGTAGGCTGGGGAGGATCACCATTGTCCTTGGCCAGTTCGGACCATGCGCGATCCTGCGACAGGAATACGCGTCCGTTTAGCTCTTGCAGGAAATGCGTGTCCTTCAGCCGGTCCATCACCGGCCCCTTCACTTCGGACAAGTGAAGACCGATGCCGCCATCGGACAGGCGATGGTTGATCGCCTCGAGGCTTTCGAGCCCGGTCGAGTCTATGGAATTGACCGCGCTGCACATCAGGATCACGTGGCGCAGTTCGGGACGCTCGGCCACACGCTCGAGCACATATTCCTCCAGCCAGCGAGCGTTGAGATAAGTCAGGCTCTCATCGATACGAATGGACAAGAGGTGCGGAAGCGTAAGCACCTTGTGCCGCTCGACATTGCGGAACTGCTCTGTCTCCGGAACACGTCCGACAATCGCGGCATGCGGGCGCGAAGCTTTCCAGAGATAGAGTAGCAGGCCCAACAGCACGCCTGCGATCACGCCCATTTCCACCCCCGCCAGCAAAGTGGCGATGATGGTGGCCATATGCGCGGCGAAATCGGCCTTGGAATAGGCCCAGAGCCTGCCGGGCGTCTTCACATCCACAAGGCTCAAAACGGCAACGATGATCGTCGCCGCCAGCGTGGCGATGGGCAAGTTGAACAGCAGCGGGGTGAGGAAAAGAGAGGCGAGCGCAATGCCGCCCGCGGTATAGGCCCCGGCCGCAGGTGTCTGCGCCCCGGCATCGAAATTCACCACCGAGCGGGCAAAGCCGCCGGTCACCGGATATCCGCCACTGAAAGCGGAGGCGATATTGGCCGCGCCAAGGCCGACCAGTTCCTGGTCGGGCGCAATGCGCTGGCGGCGTTTGGCGGCGAGCGTCTGCGCCACCGAGACGCTTTCGACAAATCCGATGATGGATATGAGCAGCGCAGGCACCCAAAGCTGCGTGATCAGCCCCATATCGGCACTGGGCAGTGCGAATGGCGGCAGGCCCTGCGGAATGGCTCCCACCAAGGCCACGCCCTTGTCGGCGAGGTTCAGGCCCATAACCACAAGTATAGTCAGCACCACCGCGATGACAGGACCGGCCTTGGCCGTCATGCTGGCACTCTTGGGCGACATGCCGAAGCGGCCCAGCAGCGGAGCAAAGCCCTTGCGGACCCAGAACAAGAAGCCTGTGGCGAACACACCGATGGTGAGCGTGACGGGATTGGTATCCGGCAGGTTGGCGGCAAGCTGGCCGAGCATTTCCGGCCAGTTCTCCCCGCCGCCGCTAATGCCGAGGATGTGCTTCACCTGGCTGGTTGCAATAAGGATTCCGCTGGCGGTGATGAAGCCCGCGATCACCGGATGCGACAGCAGATTGGCGAGGAAGCCCAGGCGCAAAAAGCCCAGCACTGCCAGCATCACGCCGGAGAGCGCCGCCAAGGTAATCGCCGCTTCGAGATATTCGGCAGTTCCCTGCGCAGCTACCGCTCCCGCCGCGCTCGCAGTCATCAGGCTCACCACCGCCACGGGTCCCACCGCCAAAGTGCGGCTGGTACCGAAAATGGCATAGGCAACCAGCGGCAGGATCGAGGCATAGAGACCCACAACAGGCGGCAGTCCTGCAAGAAGCGCATAGGCCAGGCTCTGCGGGATGAGCATGATGGTGACGATCACCGCCGCCAGCATGTCCGCTGTCAGGATTTCGCGATTATAGCTCGCGCCCCATTCGATAATGGGAAAAGTGCGGCGTAGTATTTTGGGCATGATTCCTGCCCTGCCTTACAAACGATCTTCGACCATCCGGTGCAGCAACATTCCGACAATCATTGCGACGACGAAGGCGCCTGCGCCAGTTATGGATGCGGCGGTCGCCAGAGAGACAATGGCAGGCCCGGGGCAGAGTCCGGCAAGGCCCCAACCAACGCCGAAGAGAATTGCGCCAATGGCGAGCTTTGCATCGAGCTTGGTCGTCCCAGGCAGGAAGAACTCCTGATCCGCTGCGGGCTTGCTCATACGCGACTGAACCAGCCAGGCGACGGCCATGACAGGAATGGCCCCGCCCATCACAAAGGCCAGCGTCGGGGCCCAATCGCCGAAAAGGTCCAGGAAAACGCGCACACGCGCCGGATCGGTCATACCC
>CAJXLD010000107.1 GCA_913055595.1 uncultured Altererythrobacter sp. | reverse complement strand
GCCTCGACCATTTCCTTCTTGGCGATGCGCGCCTCGCGTTCGCCCTTCTGCACCATGTTCACGATGCGGCGGAATTCGTTGAGGCTCATGCCGGTTTGAGAGGCGATGTCGGCAATTTCGGCGCGAATGCGCTCGACGGCGTCGGCTTCCTTCTCGGCGAAGGCGGCCCACTTCTTGTCCTTCTTGGCATTCGCCTTCAGCCAGGCATCGTCCAGCTCGTTACCGACATAGGCTTTGAGGAAGTCGATGCGCTTGACCTTGTGGCGTTCTGCCAAACGGAGCATCTGACCACCCAAGGCAGTCAGGCGGCGATTGAAGGCATAAAGATTGTCGACCAGATATTCGATCTTGGTGGCGTGAAATTGCACGCTCTCCACTTCGGCGGTGAGTTCTTCGCGCAGCTTTTCGTAACGGTTTTCCTTCGCTTTGGGGAAGTCGTCACCGCGGCCAAGCACATCCACGCGCTCTGCCTGGAGCTTTTCGAATTTCTTGAACAGGCTCGTGATGCGAGCAAAGCGTTCAAGCGCATCGGGCTTGAGCGCGGCTTCCATCTGCGCGAGGGACATGGTGTTGTCCTCGTCGTCATCATCGTCACGGCGGCGGGACGAGCCTTCCTCGCCATCTTCATCTTCGCTGTCTTCGTCCTCATCGTCGAGGTCGTCATCATCATCGCGGATGGATGGACCGGCGGTTTCCTCGGAAATTTCGCCGTCGTCATCCTCGTTTTCCTCCTCCATCTTGTCGACGGGAGGTTCCTTGGACAACATGGCATCGAGATCGAGGATCTCGCGAAGCTGCATCTCTTCATTGTTGAGCGCTTCGGACCACATGATGATGGCGTGGAAGGTGATCGGGCTTTCGCACAGGCCGATGATCATCGTGTCGCGCCCGGCCTCGATCCGCTTGGCGATGGCGATCTCGCCTTCGCGGCTGAGCAATTCCACTGCGCCCATCTCGCGCAGATACATCCGCACGGGGTCATCGGTGCGTTCGCCGGTGGACGTCGTCTTCTTCTTTTCAGGGACGTTCTTGTTCTCGGAGGATGAGGAATCGTCGGAAGAGATCTCCTCCACCTCATTATCGTCATCCTGTGCATCCTCGTCGCTTTCGACGATCTGCACGCCCATTTCGGAAATGGCGGTCTGGATATCCTCGATCTGGTCAGGGCTCATCTGGTCGCTGGGCAGCGCTTCGTTGAGCTCATCATAGGTGATGTAGCCCTTGCGTTTTGCCTTCGCGATCATCTTCTTGATCGACGACTCATTGAGGTCGATCAGGGGAGCGTCTTCGTTCTGTTTCTTCTTCTTGGCGTCAGTAGCCATAGAGTCCCTAGTCCGTTTCCTGTCCGCCACCAGCGCGATCCGCACCGGCAGGAGAATGCCCATCTGTCGCCGCCGACGCGGCGCGTTTGCGTGCCATTTGCCCGAGTCGCGACTCGATTTCCAGCTTTCGTTTGCGCAAGCGTTGCTGCTCGGCAAATGCGCCTTCCGGGTCACTATCGAAACGGGCCGTGGCTGCTGCGATAGCCGCCTCCAATTCCGGCCTTTCGACCAGGAGGGAAATCGCCTCGGCCAGATCCTCCCTCGCGTCGTCCGGATCGGAACCTTCCATCAGGAAGGAGAAACGGGTTTTATCCGGCGGCGGCGGCAGGATGCCTTCAGCAGATATGGGCGAATTGTCGCCTGGTTCAAGTCCCTGAGCCGCATCAAGCAGATAATCCACAACTGGTGCGGCCTCAGGGATGGAAGTCGACAGACGCAGCAACTGTTCCATATGCAGGTCAATCTGGTCGGGATAGCGACCCAGCCCGGCGAGCACTGCCTGCGTCAGCATATCGCGGAAAGTGCCGCTGGCCGCGCGGCGCAATCGCTCGGTCATTTGCGGTGTGTGTGCGGTCCGCGCAGGAGCTGTGGCCCTGCCTTTCTGCCATTGCCCCCGCTGGAACTCGCGCTTCGGAAAGGCGAATGCGGAAAAGCGGTCGAGCAGGTCGCGGCGGTAAAGAGAGCGAATATCCTGGTTCTCGATGGCATCGACATGCGCCAGCAATCGCTCCTTCAAGCCAGCCTTGTCCTCAGGGGAGGTAAGGGGGAGGGCATCGCGCTCATTTTCCCAGATCAGATCCAGCATGGGCTTGGTATTTGCGAGCAATCTGTCCATCGCCTGTGCGCCCTGCTGGCGGATCAGGTCGTCGGGATCGAGTCCGGCGGGAAGCTGGACGATCTGCAAGGACTTTCCCGGCCGCAACATGGGCAGGGCACGACCGATGGCCTTCATCGCAGCGCGTTGTCCCGCAGCATCGCCATCGAAGCAGAGCGCAGGCTTGTCCACCATTCGCCAGAGCAGTTCTATCTGGTTCTCGGTCAGCGCCGTGCCCATTGGCGCTACAGCATCCTCGAACCCGGCCGCAGCAAGCGCGATCACATCCATATAGCCTTCGACCACCACGATGCGGTCGCTTTTGCAGCTCGCCGGTCCGGCACGATGGATGTTGTAGAGTGAACGCCCCTTGTCGAAGAGAGGTGTGTCGGGCGAGTTGAGATATTTCGCCACGCCGTCGCGGTCTTGCAATATGCGCCCGCCGAACGCGATCACCCTCTCGCGGGCATCCTGGATGGGAAGCATCAGGCGGCCGCGGAAACGGTCATAAGTCGGCTTGTCATCGACCGCGATCAGCAGGCCGGCCTCGACCAACATGCTTTCATCGAATTGCGACAGGGCCGTCTTGAGCGCCGCTCGCTGGTCGGGCGCAAAGCCGAAGCCGAAACGTTCGATCGTCCGCTGGTTGAACCCGCGCCTTTCGAGATAGGCCCGCGCCTCGGCGCCTTCAGGCGATGCCAGATTGGCAACGAACCAGTTCTGAGCCGCCAGCATCACGTCGTGCAATCCGGCGCGCTGCTCGGCAAGTTCGGCTTCGCGCGGATCGGGGCGGGGCACTTCCATCCCCGCTTCCGCCGCCAGTTCCTTCACTGCATCCATGAAAGACAGGCCGCGCTGGTCGGTCATCCAGCTGATCACGTCGCCATGCGCCTGGCAACCGAAGCAGTGGTAGAAGCCCTTCTGGTCATTGACCGTAAAGCTGGGCGTCTTCTCGTTGTGGAACGGGCAGCAGGCCTTCCATTCGCGCCCCGCACGCTGGAGCTTGGTCGTCCGCATGATCACGCTCGACAGCGTGACGCGGGACCGCAATTCGTCCAGCCATTGGGGAGAGAGTGCCATAAGCGGAACAGACTACACAGAGAGGCGATTCGCCGCGAGTGTGACCGCCAGTTTTCAGTGGATCAGGAAAGCGCCGCCTTCACCATGCCACTCGCCTTGCTCATATCGAGCAGCGCGCCGTGGCGGCTTTTCAGTTCGGCCATGACCTTGCCCATGTCCTTCATGCCTTCTGCGCCCGTATCGGCCTTCACGGCGGCGATGGCGGCGGTCATTTCCTCTTCGGACATCTGCTGCGGCAGGAATTCCTCGATCACTGCCAGCTCGCCCTGTTCCTGTTCGGCGAGTTCCGCGCGGCCGCCTTGTTGGTACATCTCGATCGATTCGCGGCGCTGCTTGGCCATCTTCTGGAGGACATCGATCACCAGATCGTCGTCGTTCTCCGGTGCCTTGCCGGTGCGCAATTCGATATCGCGATCCTTGATCTTCGCCCCGATCAGGCGCAGCGCGGCGGTGCGCGGCTTGTCGCCCGCTTTCATGGCGGCGATGGTTTCACTCTTGATCGTATCGCGAAGCATTTTTCAGTCTTTCCTGTGGATGTTTTGCCGCTGCGATAGGGAAACCGGCAAATGAGTCAAATATTGTCCCGTTATCGCCTTGACGCAGCGCAACATGACGTTTAGCCGCCGCCTCTTAGCACACATCGTCGGTCCAACTGATTTTCGGGAGCCCACCATGGCCTTTTCCGCCTCTTCGTCTGCGCAACCTAAAGACGCGACGGGGGTATTGGTTCTGGCCGATGGCACGGTGGTCTGGGGCAAGGGTTTCGGCGCTACCGGCAGCCAGGTGGGCGAGGTGTGCTTCAACACCTCGATGACCGGCTACCAGGAGGTGATGACCGATCCCTCCTACGCGGCGCAGATCGTCACCTTCACCTTCCCGCATATCGGCAATGTCGGCACCAATGCCGAGGACGTCGAAAGTGAGGTCGAGAGCGCCGTGGGTTGCATCGTGCGCGAGGAAGTGACGCATAGCTCCAACTTCCGCGCTGAGCAGGAATTCGTCGACTGGATGAAGGCGAATGACAAGATCGGCCTGTCGGGCGTGGATACGCGCGCGCTGACCCGCCGCATCCGCCTTTCGGGCGCACCCAATGCGGTGATCGCGCATGACCCGAACGGCAAGTTCGATATCGACGCACTGCTGCAGCGGGCGCAGGAATGGCCAGGGCTGGAAGGCATGGACCTTGCCCAGGTGGTTACGCGCGACCAGCAGGAGGACTGGACTGGTTCGTACTGGCAGCTGGGGCATGGCTACGCCAGCTCCGAACCCGCTCGCCCTGAGCCTGTCGAAGGGTCGGGTTCGACCGCCGCTCATACTTCGACAAGCTCAGCACGAGCGGCTTCTGAGAGGCCCCACGTCGTCGCCATCGATTATGGCGCGAAGGACAATATCTTCCGCAATCTCGTGCGGGCTGGGGCCAAGGTCACCGTGGTGCCCGCCAAGACCCCGCTGGAGGAAATCCTCGCGCTCAAGCCCGATGGCGTGTTCCTCTCCAACGGCCCCGGCGATCCGGCGGCGACGGGCGAATATGCCGTGCCCGTGATCAAGGGCCTGCTCGACCGTGATATCCCGCTCTTCGGTATCTGCCTCGGCCACCAGATGCTCGCGCTCGCTGCCGGTGCCAAGACGGTGAAGATGTTCCAGGGCCACCGCGGCGCCAACCACCCCGTCCAGCGCGTCGGCGGTGTGTGGGACGAGACAGAGGGCCTGGTAGAGATCACCAGCATGAACCACGGTTTCGCGGTCGATGCCGCCACACTGCCCGACAATGTGGTGGAAACGCACAAGTCGCTCTTCGACGGCAGCAATTGCGGCATTTCGATCAGCGGCAAGAAGGCCTTCGGCGTGCAATACCACCCTGAGGCAAGCCCCGGCCCGCAGGACAGTTTCTATCTGTTCGAGAAGTTCGTGGGGATGTTGGGGTGAGTAACAATCTTAAGCAAGTCGAACTGGCGAAGGAAACCATGAAGGTATTCCAAGACCATGGCGAAGATCTCTCTGAGGTGCGCCATGTAATTCACTATTTCTACGATGGGAATTTCCGCGGGTTAGGAGAGAGCCTTAGGGAATTGGGCTATGAAGTCAGAATGACGGTTGATGAAGATGGAGTCGTGGCTGAAAGACACGATGCTATCGATGAGCAATGGCGAACGCAGACGCTGCCCGTCCTTTGCGATCTCGCAGACACTTACGGCGTGGAATATGATGACTGGGAGGCATCCATGGAGCGTCAATCCAAGGCCCAGCAGAGCAACGCTCCATCCAAGCCCGGTTTGCTTTCAAAGATATCTGGTAAGAAGAACTAGATGCCCAAACGTACTGACATCTCCTCGATCCTCGTTATTGGCGCCGGTCCGATCATTATCGGCCAGGCTTGCGAGTTCGATTACTCCGGCACACAAGCGATCAAGGCGCTGAAGGAGGATGGCTTTCGCGTCATCCTGGTCAATTCCAACCCGGCTACGATCATGACCGATCCGGAATTCGCCGACGCGACCTATGTCGAGCCGATCACGCCCGAAATCGTCGCCAAGATCATCGAGAAGGAACGGCCCGACGCCGTGCTGCCCACCATGGGCGGACAGACCGCGCTCAATTGCGCGCTCAAGCTGGACGAGATGGGCGTGCTGGAGAAATTCGGTGTCGAAATGATCGGTGCCAAGGCAGACGCCATCGACAAGGCCGAAAACCGCCAGCGCTTCCGCGAGGCGATGGACAAGATCGGGCTCGAAAGCGCCCGCTCCGGCGTCGCGCATACGATGGACGAGGCCTATGAAGTGCTCGAATCCACCGGGCTGCCCTCGATCATCCGTCCCAGCTTCACGCTCGGTGGCACCGGCGGCGGCGTCGCCTACAACAAGGCCGAGTTCGAGCGGATCGTTCGCGAAGGTATCGACGCCAGCCCCACAAACGAGGTGCTGATCGAGGAAAGCCTGCTCGGCTGGAAGGAATATGAGATGGAGGTCGTGCGCGACAAGCACGACAACGCCATCATCATCTGTTCGATCGAGAATGTCGATCCGATGGGCGTGCATACGGGCGATTCCATCACCGTTGCTCCTGCGCTGACGCTGACCGACAAAGAGTACCAGATCATGCGCACCGCCAGCATCGATGTGCTGCGCGAAATCGGCGTCGAAACAGGCGGTTCGAACGTGCAGTTCGCAGTCAATCCCAAGGATGGCCGCCTGATCGTGATCGAGATGAACCCACGCGTATCACGATCATCCGCGCTGGCATCCAAGGCCACCGGCTTCCCCATCGCCAAGGTCGCGGCCAAGCTGGCCGTGGGCTATACGCTGGACGAAATCACCAACGAGATTACGGGCGCTACGCCCGCCAGTTTCGAACCGACAATCGACTATGTGGTCACCAAGATCCCGCGCTTCGCCTTCGAGAAGTTCAAGGGCGCCAAGGCCGAGCTTTCCACCGCCATGCGCTCGGTCGGCGAGGTCATGGCCATTGGGCGCAATATCAAGGAATCAATGCAGAAGGCGCTGCGCGGCCTCGAAACTGGCCTTGACGGCTTCAACCGCGTGGTCGAGCTGGAAGGCAAGGGCAGGGACGAGATCACGGCTGCGCTTTCCCGCGCGACGCCTGAACGTATCCTGATGATCGCACAGGCCTTCCGCGAAGGCTTCACCATGGAAGAAGTCCACACGATCACGCATTACGATCCGTGGTTCCTGCGCCATATCGAAGAGATCATTGCCGAGGAAAAGCGGATATCCGAGGATGGCCTGCCGGGTGATGCCGCGGGTATGCGGCGCCTCAAGGCGATGGGCTTTTCCGACAAGCGCCTCGCCACGCTGGCCGTGCGGTCTGTCAATGTCGCCGGCGGATTGGCTGAGACGCAGGCCAAGCGCTCGGGCCTGCTGCACGACGCGCTGCGTGCCATGGCTGGTGCCACGTCCGAGCAGGAAGTGCGCGAATTGCGCCACAAGCTGGGCGTTTTCCCGGTCTTCAAGCGCATCGACAGCTGCGCCGCCGAGTTCGAAGCCATCACGCCCTACATGTATTCGACCTATGAGGCTCCGACATTCGGCACGCCCGAGGACGAGGCCGATCCCTCCGACCGCAAGAAGGTGGTGATCCTAGGCGGCGGCCCCAACCGCATCGGCCAGGGTATCGAATTCGATTATTGCTGCGTCCACGCCTGCTTCGCGCTCGCCGAGGTCGGCTATGAAACCATCATGGTCAACTGCAACCCGGAAACGGTTTCGACCGACTATGACACGTCGGATCGCCTCTATTTCGAGCCGCTGACAGAAGAAGACGTGCTGGAAATCCTGCGCGTCGAGATGTCCAAGGGCGAATTGCAGGGTGTGATCGTGCAGTTTGGCGGGCAGACCCCGCTAAAGCTGGCCAATGCGCTGGAAGAGGCGGGCATTCCGATCCTCGGCACGTCGCCGGACGCAATCGACCTTGCCGAAGACCGCGAGCGTTTTGCCAAGCTGGTCAACGAGCTCGACCTGAAGCAGCCCGCCAACGGCATTGCGCGCAGCCGTGACGAAGCAGCCAACGTGGCCGCGCGTATCGGCTATCCGGTGCTGCTGCGACCTTCCTACGTCCTGGGGGGCCGCGCGATGGAAATCGTCGACAGCGAGGCGCAACTCGATGACTATATCGCCACTGCAGTGAATGTCTCCGGCGACAGCCCCGTTCTTGTCGACCAGTATTTGCGCGATGCTGTCGAATGCGACGTCGATGTGCTTTGCGATGGCAAGGATGTCGTCATTGCCGGTGTTATGCAGCATATCGAGGAAGCTGGCGTCCACTCGGGCGATAGCGCCTGTACCTTGCCGCCCTACAGCCTTTCCGATGAGATCGTCGCCGAGATGGAACGGCAGGGCGAGGCTCTGGCGCTTTCTCTGGGCGTCTGCGGGCTGATGAACGTGCAGTTCGCGGTCAAGGACGGAGAGGTCTATCTTATCGAGGTCAACCCGCGCGCCAGTCGTACAGTACCCTTCGTCGCCAAAGCCATCGGACAGCCGGTGGCCAAGATCGCCAGCAGAATCATGGCGGGCGAAAAACTTGCCGATTTCCCGCCGATCAAGCGCGAGCTTGATTACATGGCGGTGAAGGAGGCGGTGTTCCCCTTCAACAAGTTCCCGGGTACCGATCCCGTCCTGTCACCGGAAATGAAGTCCACCGGCGAAGTCATGGGAATCGACCGTGATTTCTCCACTGCCTGGACCAAAGCCCAGCTGGGGCAGGGCGCCGTTTTGCCGCAATCGGGTACGCTGTTCGTCTCGGTCAAGGACAGTGAC
>CAJXLD010000106.1 GCA_913055595.1 uncultured Altererythrobacter sp. | reverse complement strand
AGCGGAAATGCCCGAAGGCGCCACGCTGGCGGCAAAATGGCCCGCGCCGTTGAGCGCCGCCTCTGCCCCGTTCACCGAGACCGTCACCTGCGCAAAATCCACCCGGTCGCGCCGCCCGTCGAGCGCGCCGGTGATCACCAGCTCGCCCTCGACCTCGGGCAATTCGCCCACCAGCTCCTCGTCAATATGCGCAGACAGGGGCTGCACCGCCAGCAACAGCGCCGCACAGCAGGCCGCAAAACCAACGCCACCGGAAAGAACTCGCCGCAATCCCCTCATCCGCGCAGGCGTAGCATCCGTATCCGTAGATATGGTTAAACCGCCGCTCACCCCTTTCCTACAGCATCAAGACCCCTCCAGATGACCACAAAACGGTCGGCGTCTGCCGACCGCAAGGGCGACCGCCCGCAGGCGCCCCGCAGCGCAGCGGAGGGAACAGCGCCGAGGACGCGCGCGCGGATGCGCGTGCGCAAAACAAAGGACACGCCAGTGAAAAACAACCCCGCCCGCACATTGCCCGCCTTCACCCCCGTCCCGCGCAAGACGCAGCGGCATGACGGCTGGACGCCAGAACGCCAGCACGGCTTTATCGAGGCGCTGGCCGATTACGGCTCGGTCCGCGCCGCCGCCCATGCGGTGGGGATGACGCCCGAAAGCGCCTATCTCCTGCGCCGCCACCCGGAGGCGAAAAGCTTCCGCAAGGCGTGGGAGGCCGCGCTCGATCTCGGCATGCAGCGGATCGAGGACGTATAGCAGAAGAATATATCATCAACCGAGCAAGACGAGTGGGGTTACTCGGCTAGATTCACTCCTCCCCCATCCGCAGCGCCGCAATGAACGCCTCCTGCGGAATGCTCACATTGCCATACTCCCGCATCCTTGCCTTGCCCTTCTTCTGCTTCTCGAGCAGCTTCTTCTTGCGCGTGATGTCGCCGCCATAGCATTTGGCGGTCACGTCCTTGCGCAGGGCGGCGATGGTTTCGCGGGCGATGATCTTGCCGCCGATGGCGGCCTGGATCGGGATCTTGAACAGATGGCGGGGAATGAGGTCTTTCAGCCGCTCGCACATGCCGCGGCCGCGTTCTTCGGCCACGCTGCGGTGGACGATCAGGCTGAGCGCGTCCACGGCTTCCGCATTCACGAGGATGTTCATCTTCACGAGGTCGCCTTCGCGCAGGCCGATCTGCTCGTAATCGAATGAGGCATAGCCGCGGCTGATGGACTTCAGCCGATCGTAGAAATCGAACACCACTTCGTTGAGCGGCAGTTCGTAGGTCACTTGCGCGCGGCCGCCGACATAGGTGAGGTCGGTCTGGATGCCGCGCCGGTCCTGGCACAGCTTGAGGATCGAGCCGAGATATTCGTCCGGCGTGTAGATCACCGCCTTGATCCACGGTTCCTCGATCATCTCGATGCGGTTGGTATCGGGCCAGTCCGCCGGATTGTGGAGCATGATGGTGCGCGCCTCGTCATTCTTCGATTTGGCGAGCTGGAGGCGGTATTCCACCGATGGCGCGGTGGTGATGAGGTCAAGGTCGTATTCGCGGCTGAGGCGTTCCTGGATGATTTCGAGGTGCAGCAGGCCGAGGAAGCCGCAGCGGAAGCCGAAGCCGAGCGCGGCGCTGCTCTCCATCTCGAAGCTGAAGCTGGCATCGTTGAGGCGCAGGCGGGCGATGCTCTCGCGCAGTTTCTCGAAATCCGCCGCGTCGACCGGGAAGAGGCCGCAGAAGACCACGGGCTGCACTTCCTTGTAGCCCTTGAGCGGGGTGGGTGCGCCGTTCTTCACCGTGGTGATGGTGTCACCCACGCGGGCCTGTTCGACCTCCTTGATCTGCGCGGTGATGAAGCCGATTTCGCCGGGGCCGATCTCCTTCAGATCGGTGCGCTTGGGGTTGAAGCAGCCGACGCGGTCAATCAGATGCTGCGTGCCGCCCTGCATGAACTTGACGTTGAGGCCCTTGGTGATGACGCCGTCCATCACGCGCACGAGGATGACCACGCCGAGGTAGGGATCGTACCAGCTATCGACCAGCATGGCCTTGAGCGGGGCGTTGCGATCGCCCGTGGGGTGCGGGATCTTGGCGACGACGGCTTCGAGCACTTCGGCGATGCCGATGCCGGACTTGGCGGATGTGAGCACGGCTTCGGATGCGTCGAGGCCGATGATGTCCTCGATCTCGGCCTTGACCTTCTCGGGCTCGGCGGCGGGCAGGTCGATCTTGTTGATGACGGGGACGATCTCGTGGTCGTGCTCGATCGACTGGTAGACGTTGGCGAGCGTCTGCGCCTCCACCCCCTGTGCGGCGTCCACGACCAGCAGCGCGCCTTCGCATGCGGCGAGGGAGCGGGACACTTCATAGGCGAAGTCGACGTGGCCGGGCGTGTCCATGAGGTTGAGCTCATAGGTCTGGCCGTCCTTCGCCGTGTAGTTGAGGCGCACGGTCTGGGCCTTGATGGTGATGCCGCGCTCGCGCTCAATGTCCATGTTATCAAGGACTTGCTCTTGCATCTCGCGCTCGGTCAAGCCGCCGCAATGCTGGATCAGCCGGTCAGCCAGCGTGGACTTGCCGTGGTCAATATGGGCAATGATGCTGAAGTTTCTAATAAGCGACAAATCAGTAGACATCCGCCGCCATTAGCCGCCCTTCACCGTCCTGTCAGCAGTCTGGTAACGGCAACGCAAAATTATCCCGATGCGGCAGGGGATATGGGTTCAGTCGCCATCCCAACAGGCGGCGGCGGTGAACCACGCAGCGCGAACAGGTGACCGTTTGCATCGCGCTTGAGCCTATCAGCAAACTCCACGCCCATGCGATCCTCGTCACTCCAGTTGACCTTGCAGCTAACGACGAAGTCTTCCGAAATTCTGACACGGAACGTCGTTCCCTCAGGAACGCCCCACAACCCTTCAATCATGGCCCCAGTTGTAGAGATATTGCGAATTGCGGCGTCATAACGGTTTCCATTGTGCTCAAGCACCACTCGGCGCAGCATCGAGCTTCGCGAAGGACGGGCAGACCGCGTTCCCTTTGCAATGGCTGAAAGGCCCGATGCCAAGCGCTCGGTCGCAGCATTGGCATCGAGCGGGCGTTCGTAGATATAGCCCTGCACGTGACTGCACCCGTGCCTGCGAACAACTTCCAGCTCATCGAGGGTTTCCACGCCTTCCGCCGTAGTTTCCATGCCCAACGCATGAGCGAGGCTGGTAATCGACGCAATGATCGCACCGTTCCGGCTGCCCTCCTGTGTAGCCCCCCTGAGAAAGCTCTGATCAATCTTGATCTTGTCGAACGGTGCTGATTTCAAATAGCCGAGCGATGAATAGCCTGTTCCGAAGTCGTCCAGCGCAAGGCGCACGCCGATACGCTTCAGCGCCCTGAACACGGATTCAGTTCCTTCATCATCGGAGAGAAACACGCTTTCCGTGATCTCCAGCTCGAGCTGGCTGGGCAATATACCTGACTGAGCGATGGCGCTGGTAACGATCCCGGGAAATTGGGTATTTGCGAATTGGAGCGGCGAGACATTCACCGCTACCCGCACTGCTTCGGGCATCTGAGCCAATTCCTTGCAAGCTGTGCGCAAAGTCCATTCGCCGAGCTGCAAAATGAGGCCGGTGTCTTCGGCAATCTTAATGAAACGATCCGGGGCAATCCATCCCTTGATCGGATGTTGCCAACGCAGCAAGGCTTCAAAACCGTTTATCTTTTCGGAAGCGGTTGACACAACTGGCTGATAGAAGAGCTGCAATTCGCCATTTGTCATCGCATCGCGCAGATCCTCTTCCAACTGCGCACGCGCTTCTGCTTCTGCATGCAGGACCGGAGCGTAGAAGTGGTGACGCCCACGACCGGCATCCTTCGCTGCATAGAGGGCAAGATCGGCATTTCGAACCAGTTCCTCTGCTGTAGATCCATCATCCGGCGCCACGGCGACACCGACCGATGCACCGATCACGATGCGCTGACCATCGATAGAATAGGGTTGGGAAAGCGAATGAATGACCGCACAAGCCAGGTCTGCAAGCGTTTTTCTGTCATGGTCTTCCGAGATGATGATCTTGAATTCGTCACCCCCCAAACGCCCGACCTGTCCGGAAGCGCCGACCTCGCTTTCAAGTCTCCGCGCAACCTGCTTCAACAGGGCATCCCCGGCGGGATGTCCCATGGTGTCGTTGACATCCTTGAAACGATCGAGATCGAGCAACAAGATCGCACAATTCTGTCCTTGCTCAGTCTTCGACTTTAGAAGCCGTTCCAAGACACGCGTTATCTTGAGGCGGTTCGACAGGCCCGTCAGCGAATCGAAATTGGCGAGGCGGACCGCCTCTTCTTCGCTGCGCTTACGTTCGGTCAGATCAGTGCCCGACCCGCGGAAGCCTACGAAATTTCCGACCTCGTCATATATCGGTCGACCGCTGACAGCCCACCAGCGATCCTCTCCCTCAATGGCAGCGCACACTAGTAAATCCTTGAAGGCTGAGCGCGAAGAAAGATGGAACGCTAATGAAGCTTCGTCGGAACCGTCATCCCGCGTGTCGAACAACTGTATCAAAGGCTGGCCGATCATGCGGTCAGGGTCGCGTCCCATCGCCAGAGCAAAAGGGTCGGAAAGATAGGTTAACAGGGCACGACGATCGGTTTCCCAGAACCATCCCTGTCCGGTCTCTTCATAATCGCCCAGAATATCACGAACGCGGGTTTGCGCGCGCTCCTTTGCAAAATCACCGAGCTCCGTAGCTCGCTGATCGGCAAGCTGGTCGCGCGCAACAAGTATTGTCAAGATGGCGGCCGCGGTCAGGCTGGCAACATCACTGAGTGATGGCGAATGCAGTGCCGGGCCCATCCAGATACCCCATTGCGCAGCGACAAGCATTGCGGGCTGACGCCGCAGATAGACTGAAGCGATCCCTCCTATGCAAAGCAGTGAAGCAATCGCGATACCAAGATCTAGTCCATCCGCTTGGACCCAGGCGGTAATACCCAAGCCGAAGAGGAAGAGCGGACCCACCAGCGCAAAGACTTGGCCTACTCGGGCAAGTCGCTCAGATCGTTCGTTCAACATTCGATGGAGCGGCGGGGCGAAGAGCGCACCAGTCAACCCGCCGATCAGAAACGAACCGGTTATCGTTCCGGGAAAGTCTTCGGATTGTACAATACAAATCGCTATCGTCACAATCATCGAGAACGTCAGAAAGGGCCATTTCGATGGGGCCCATGTTTGCTTAGGCGAATCCGAACCCAATGGCGCGAAGGCCCGGTCGGAAACCGGCAATCTCCGATCCTCATTGCGCCTGTCGGATCTTAGGGAAGACTTCATTGATCTTCGAGGCTCGCCAACCTCCTGATCTTGCGGCGCGCGCGACAAACCGGCGCTCCTTGCGGAAGCGCTGGACACGGGCGAAAGCCCGCACTCGGATTTCTCCGGCACTTCTCGTCTCACCCCTTGCATGTGCCCTTTATGCCCGTTGCGCTTTGAAAAATGGTAAATTTCCTGAGGAAATACGGTGTTATCTATTCACGCTCCGCCAGTGACATTCTTGCCTAAGATGAGATACTTGAGCCTTGCGGGAAGACGGTTACTATCATTGGATTGGGAGATGGAGGCCGCGCATGGGCAAACGCCACGTCGCGATTATCGGGTCCGGGCCTGCGGGATATTATGCTGCGGAAGCCGCCCAGAAGCAGTTTGGCGACGACGTTTGCGTCGATGTTTTTGACTGTTTACCAGTCCCTTACGGATTAATCCGTACCGGCGTCGCACCCGACCACCAATCCATCAAGGGCGTTTCGAGGCGCTATGAAAAAACAGCGCTGACCGAAAATGTTCGCTTTGTTGGCAATGTCCTCATCGGAAAAGACGTGTCGATTGCCGAGCTTCAGGAGCTATACGACGCCGTAATCCTGGCAACAGGCGCGCCGAAAGACCGCGAACTGGGGATAAATGGCCAGGATCTGAAGAATGTCTACGGCAGTGCAGCCTTTGTCGGCTGGTATAACGGCCATCCACAATTTGCAGATCTTGACCCTGACTTGTCCGGTTCCACGGCGGTAGTCATTGGTATGGGCAATGTCGCCTTGGATGCAGCCCGCATCCTGGCCAAGACGCCAGCTGAGTTCGAGGGAAGCGATATCGTATCCCATGCCCTTGAAAGCCTTGGTAAATCCAAAATAGAACGGATCATCCTTCTGGGCCGCCGCGGACCGCATCAGATCATGATGACACCCAAGGAACTGGGCGAGCTGGGCGAGCTGCAAAAGGCTTCTCCCCATGTCCATCTTGGAGACCTTCCCGAAGAGGGTGAGGATGCCATGTTGGAGCCGGGGCTGCGCAAAAGTGTGAGCCTATTGCGCCAGTTTGCTGCCATTCCCGAACATATCCGTGCTGAAAAGCCCGTCGCCATCGAATTCGCCTTTTTCGCGCAACCTGTTGAATTGCTGGGTGATGGCAAGGTGGAAGAGGTCGTTATCGAACAAACCGAACTCCAGCGCGGACGTGCTGTCGGCACCGGCCGGAGGGAAAAACTGAAGGCCGATCTTGTCATCTCCTGCATCGGCTACCGCTCGGTCCCCATCCCCGGCGTACCCTTCGATGAGCGCGCGGGACGCTTCGCCAATGACGACGGACGTATCCTGCCCGGCCTCTACTGCGTCGGCTGGGCCAAGCGCGGCCCATCCGGCACGATCGGTACCAACCGGCCTGATGGCTTCGGCTGCATCGAGCGGGTTGCCGAAGATATGGAGAGCGGCGTCCTCGGCCGAGGTGGAAAGAATGGCCGCAAAGGCTTTGATGCACTTGCAGAAAAACGCGGACTCCAGGTCGTTACCTTCCGCGACTGGAAGAAGATCGAGGAAGCCGAAGAAAAGGCTGCACGCGAAGGCGCACCACGCGAAAAGTTTGTCGATATCGAAGAGATGATAAGAGCAAAGAGCTAGGCTCTACCGCACCCTATTTACCAGTCCCCTTGAGGCTTGCAGCCAATCCTGACAACTCTTCACCCCATGCGATCATGCGATCGCCATAGCCCTGCATATGTATGCCACAAACTTGCACAAAGCTCTCAGGATCCAGGGCCACGGCCAGTACCGCGTCATCATCCTTCCGGTCACCTATCCCAAGACCGGCCGCACCTTCGTAGTATCCGACAAAATAGTTCAGGGCGTAGATCATCGCTTGGCTCGATTCCTCATCAGGCATGGATGAGGACAGGAGCGACGCCCAGACGGCGCACTGCTTCGCTTGATCGGCCGAGATGGACACGGGGGCTTGCGCAGGAACAGGTGTTGCCAATGTGGCGCCGCAAATCACAACGCCGGCCAAGAGAAGCTTGCGCTTGCTCACACCCGCATCGGCATCAGCACGTAGAGCGCGGGGCTTGCATCGTCTTTGCGGATCAGCGTTGGCGCGCCAGCATCTGCAAGGTGCAGTTCTACCGTGTCACTGTCGATCTGGCTGAGGATGTCCTTCAGGTAATTGGCGTTGAAGCCGATCTCCATCGCATCCGACTTGTAGTCGGCGGGAACTTCTTCCGCGGCGTTGCCATTGTCGGGGCTGGTGACGGAAAGGGTCACCTTATCCGTATCGAGACCCATCTTCACTGCGCGGGTCTTCTCGGTGGCGATGGTGGCCACACGGTCGACACCGGCGAAGAAGCTCTTGGGATCGACTTTCAACAGCTTGTCATTTCCGGTTGGAATTACGCGGCTATAATCGGGGAAAGTGCCGTCGATCAGCTTGCTGGTGAGGACAACACCGCCCTCCCCGCCCAAGGTAAAGCGGATCTTGCTGGGGGACAGGTCCACCTGCACATTGCCGTCCATCGCCTCTTCCAGCAGCTTGCGCAGTTCGGCCACGGCTTTGCGCGGCACGATCACGTCGGGCATGCCTTCTGCGCCATCAGGGCGATCGATGGTGAAGCGCGCCAGGCGGTGGCCATCGGTCGCTGCGGCCTTGAGCACTGGCTTGTCGTCATCCGCAACATGCAGGAAAATGCCGTTGAGATAGTAACGGGTCTCTTCCGTTGAGATGGCGAAACGCGTGCGGTCGATCAGTTCGGCCAGCGTCGCCGCAGGGATTTCGAAACTGGTCGGCAGATCGCCTTCCACGATCACGGGAAAATCGTCGCGCGGAAGCGTGGGCAGCTGGAAACGCGAACGACCGGCCTTCACCACCATACGGTTGTCTGCGGCCTCAAGGCTAACCTGTGTGCCATCGGGGAGCTTGCGGGCGATGTCGAACAGCAGATGTGCGGATACGGTAATCGATCCAGCATCTTCTACCGAGGCCGCCTTGAGGCTCTCGACAACCTGCAGATCGAGATCGGTCGCCATGATTTTCACCAGCCCGTCTGCCGATGCCTCGATCAGAACGTTGGACAGGATCGGTATCGTATTGCGGCGTTCCACCACAGACTGGACGTGAGACAGACAACGCAGCAAGTTCGCGCGTTCGATGGTGGCCTTCATCGCGTTTCAAACCCCTTTTTGCGCTCTCGCCGTGACC
>CAJXLD010000105.1 GCA_913055595.1 uncultured Altererythrobacter sp. | reverse complement strand
GCTCAAATGGGGGCGCACATTGGCACGGCACGGTGCCTTGCGCGGGATCGAGCGCGATCCCAACACGCCGCCCCCGGTGAGCCGCTTGGTGCGGCTCGCCCGTTTGGGGACGATCCAGCCCAAAGTTCCCGACTATGCCAGCGCTTTCCAGGCCATCGGTCCGGCGGCGATCAAACTGGGGCAGACTCTGGCGACACGGCCCGACCTTGTCGGCGACGAAGCCGCTACCAACCTGCTGAGCCTGCAGGACAGCCTGCCGCCGGTTCCCTACGCGCAGATCGAGGCGCAGCTGGAATCGACTTTCGGACAGCCCGTCTCTGCACTCTTCTCGGAAATCGATCCCGAGCCCGTTGGGGCGGCATCCATCGCGCAGGTGCATAGGGGCGTTACTACCGAAGGGCGCTCGGTCGCCATCAAGGTGTTGCGACCCGGCATTCGCGAGAGGTTCGCGCGCGATATCGCGACCTATGAATGGGCGGCGGCGCATCTGGAGGCGATGGGCGGGGAAGCTGCACGGCTGCGCCCGGCTCTGACCATCGCCAACTTCAAGCGCTGGACCAACCGCGAGCTCGACCTGCGGCGCGAAGCCGCATCGGCATCGGAACTGGCAGAGGCGACCGCGGGAATTCACGGCTACAGTGTGCCCGATATCGATTGGGATCGTACAAATGGCCGCGTGCTCACCATCGAATGGGTGGACGGCATCAAGATCAGCAATGTCGAAGCCTTGCGCGAGGCGGGCCACGACCTGCCGGAATTGGCCAAGCGGCTGGTGCTGGCTTTCCTGACGCAGGCGATCGGCGCAGGCTATTTTCACGCCGACATGCATCAGGGCAACCTCTTCGTGCGGCCCGACGGCGAGATCGTGGCGATCGACTTCGGCATCATGGGCCGGATAGACCGACGCGCGCGGCAGTGGCTGGCGGAAATTCTCTACGGGCTAACCACGGGCAATTACAAACGCGTGGCCGAGATCCATTTCGAAGCGCAATATGTGCCGAGCTATCACTCTGTCGATGAGTTCGCGACCGCCTTGCGCGCCGTGGGTGAGCCGATGCGCGGCAAGCCGGTTTCGGAATTGAGCGTTGGCCAGATGCTCGATGGTCTGTTCGCCATCACCCGCGATTTCGACATGCAGACCCAGCCGCATTTGCTGTTGCTGCAAAAGACCATGGTAATGGTGGAAGGGATCGCCACCCAGCTGCATCCGCAAATCAACATGTGGGACGTCGCCAGCCCCTATGTGAAGGAATGGCTGCGCGACGAGCTGGGTCCAGAAAGTGCCCTCGCCGACCGGATCAGGGAAGACACCGATACCTTGCTGCGCATCCCGGCACTGGTACGCAGGCTGGAAGAGCAGTTTCCGCCCAAGGGCGGCGCACCCGAGCCGCCGCCATTGCCTGAAATCGAACTGGTATGGGATCGCCGTCGTAGCAAATCGCGCAATTGGCTGGGTTATCTTGCCGCCGCGGCAATCGGCGGTGCCGCAATCTGGGGAGGGTTCGCCACCGGATGGTTGGGCTGAGGGGACGCGCGCCCAAATGGGACCGGTTCAATCACTGGGCGCCGGGCGCCGCCATTCTGGTGCTGCTGTTTTCCGTCTTCCTGTTGGCGGCTGCAGCCCTGACCGACAGATCCGAAATTGAGCCGGAAAGCGTTCCCGCCCCATCGACAGAAATTGCAGAGGACCTAGCTGGTATCGACGACGAGGCCCGCGATGCCGACCTTGCCCTGTACGACGTGATCGCTGCGCGTGTCGCCGAAGGCGAACCCTATCACGCAGTCGCAGTCGAAGAACAGCGTGCGCGCAGCTTCCCCGTGCGACCGGGCCTGGCGGTCCGCCTGCCGACGCTCGCCTATCTGACCGCATGGCTAGGGCAGGACGGAATGATCGTGCTGGCCGCCGGCCTGGCCCTGCTCACTTTGCTGGCCTGGCACAGGCGGCTGGGCGATGAGCCGGGTGGGCAGGAACACCGTACGATAGCCTTGCTGCTGTTGGTGATCGGGGGCGCAATGGGGCTGAAACCGCAATATCTGGTCCTGCACGAGGTCTGGGCGGGACTTCTTCTCGCCCTCAGCTTCGGCCTGCACCGGCCCGGCAAATGGATGTTGGCGTGGCTGGCTGCGGCTGCTGCGCTGGCGATCCGCGAACATGCGTTGCCATTCGTGTGTCTGATGGGAGCCATGGCTCTATTCCGCCGAGATTGGCGCGAGATGGCAGCATGGGGTGTGCTTGTGTTGCTTTTCTTGGTCGGACTTGGAGTGCATCTGGTCGAAGTGAACCAGTTGATCTCCAATGCCGACCCGGCCTCGCCGTCCTGGCTGGTTTTCAGGGGCTTGGGCGGCTGGACGGCGAATATTGCCTTGTCGAGCTCACTGTATTTGCTGCCGGGAGTAGTGGCTGCACCCCTGGCACTGCTACCGTTGCTAGGCTGGGCGGGATGGAAGAGCGATGCCGGCCTGTTTGGCCTGCTGCTCTTTGCCGGTTATGGTGTCTTCTTCATGCTCGCGGGGCGTGACAACAATTTCTACTGGGCGCTGGTGGTTGCGCCATGCTGGTTTATGGGTCTGGCCTTCCTGCCGCGCGCTGTCAGATCGCTGTGGAATTCGGCGCGTGGACATTGAGCCTTAACGATTGAGAGGCCAGACAGTGTCACTATGTCTATCTTGAGCGATCCGATTAGCCGGTGGACCTCTTTGGGCCGGCCCCTGCAAAAGCTTTCGCGAGGAGGTGCTATCGCTGCGCTTGCGGTGCTCTTGCTGGTTATGGCCTGGTCCGCATTTGCAACAGGGGCGGGCCCGGGCGCCGACGATGCGCGGGTTTCTATCGAGAGCGTAGAGGCGCCGGGCGATCTTCAGCTTCACCGCGACATCCTCGAACGCGTTATTGCCGGAGGGGATTATTATGTGGTCGCCGCCGACGAACAACGGCAAGATAATTCCCCGGCAAAGCCGTTTGTCACGGTGCCCCTACCCACACTTACCTGGATAAGCGCGCAATTTAGCGAGACATTATTGGTGATCGCTGCCTATGTCTTGATGATCATCACCATCATTGCATGGATCAGCGCGCTTGCGCCGAGCACCAGTTTGCTGGAGCGTGCTGCAGCAGGATTCTTGCTCTTTTTCGCCGGGATAAGCCAGCTGGGAGAGGCTGCGACACTCCTGCCTGAGCTTCCCGCGGGCCTGCTGCTGACCCTGGCCTTGGGCATATATCGTCCGCAACGCTGGTGGCCCAGCCTTGTAGTTGCCGCCTTGGCCCTGGCGATCAGTGAGCTCGCTTTGCCATTTATCCTGCTTTGGGCCGTTTTCGCCTTGCTGCAAAGTCGCCGGACGGAGGCGGGTGCCGTGCTGGCAGTGATCGTGGTGTTTCTGGTCGCGTTCTATTTTCATGCCGCCGCAATATCCGCGCAGCAACTGCCGACAGATCCGCAATCGCAGGGTTTGGGAGGCATGCAAGGCCCACAATTCGTGCTGTCGGCGATTTCTCGCCTGACCCCGCTGGCGCAGTTTTCAGGTATGGTTGCAGGGCCGATAATCTTGTTGGCCTTACTTGGCTGGATTGGACTTGGCGGGCGGTTAGGGCTGTTTGCGACGTGCTATTTCATCGGCTTTGGCCTTGTCATGGCGCTCTTCGCGCGCACCGGCAGCGATTATTGGGTTATGATGATCCTGCCCGCCTGTGCAGCAGGTCTGGCCCTGGCTCCTCGCGCAATCGGCGATCTTGTGCGCAATGCCGCTGCAGTGCAAAAGCAAAGGCATTCTTAACCATCATGTGGCAAGGCTGGCCTCGGGCAAATAGCGGAGATAGGCTTGCTGCAGGAGCAAATTCACCGGGAGGACCGGGACGAATACATGGATAGGCCACGCGTGCTCTTGGTCGTGGGCGGCGGAATCGCTGCCTACAAGGCGTGTGAACTCGTCCGCCTCATCCGCAAGGGTGGGGGCGATGTTACCTGCGTTTTAACCAATGGCGGGTCGCAATTCGTCACGCCCATGGCGCTGGCGGCCCTGTCCGGCAACCAGGTGCACACATCCCTGTGGGACCTGAAGAACGAGGCCGAAATCGGCCATATCCAGCTTTCGCGCGATGCCGACCTGGTGGTGGTATGCCCTGCCACGGCCGATCTGATGGCCAAGATGGCCGCCGGTATCGCCGATGATCTGGGCACTACGCTGATCCTTGCTACCGACAAGCCGGTGCTATGCGTTCCCGCGATGAATGTGCGCATGTGGGAGCACGAGGCGACGCAGCGCAACGTCTCCTGGCTGGCTGATGCCGGCGTGAAGGTGATGATGCCCGATGAAGGCGAAATGGCCTGCGGTGAATTCGGGGTGGGCCGTCTGCCCGAACCGGAAATGGTCTATGCGCAGATCGCCGACCTGATCGGCCTCGAACCCGGTGAAGTGGATCACGAACAGATCGCCGCACAATTGCGCCGTGCTGCCGAAGAGGAATTCGACGAATTCGATGAAGACGCTGTCGAACCAGAGGAAGATGACGGCAAGGGCGGTGGCCTGAGCGGCCTGCTCAGCTCCATCATTCCGCGTTCCACTTCTGGCAAGGGCGTGGATATTGACGCCGACAACGAGGATTTGGAGGACCTGCCGGAAACAGCCGAATTGCAGGAAGATGAAGGTGAGGACCTGCCAGAGCCGGATCTCGAAGGCGGGCCCGTGCTGGCGACAAAGGGCAAGGCCAGTGCTGCGCCGCCTACCGACCGCGAGGCGATCAATCACGAGGTCAATGCCAAACAGACCGCACCCCAGCCTTTCGAAGGCGAGGAAGCCGCGGCTCCGGTGGTTGGTCTGGCCGCCGACGAGGCACAGGAAGCCGCCCCTGCAGAGGCGGAGCCGCGCAAGGTCACGGCTATCGCCAAGAATGTCATCGATCCGCTCGAAGGCCAACCTGCCTTTGCCGAGGAGATCGAGCAGCGCCCGCTTTACGGCAAGCATGTGCTGGTTACCGCCGGGCCGACGCACGAACCGATCGACCCGGTGCGTTATCTCGCCAACCGTTCTTCGGGACGCCAGGGCTATTCGATTGCTGCCGCCGCCGCTGCCGCCGGTGCCAAGGTCACGCTGGTCTCGGGGCCGGTGAACTTCGAAACTCCGCCGGGCGTCGAGAGGATCGATGTCGAGAGCGCAGAGGAGATGTCCAAGGCGGTCAAGGAAGCCCTGCCTGCCGATTGCGCCATCATGGTCGCGGCAGTGGCCGATTGGCGGCCCAAGGACTTCCATGCAGAGAAGATCAAGAAGCGCGGCTCTGCGCCGCCAGCGCTCATGCTCGCCGAAAACCCGGATATCCTTGCCATGGTGGCCGCCAGCACCAAACGCCCCGACCTTCTGATTGGCTTTGCCGCCGAAACGGAAAATGTGGTCGACAACGCCAAGAAGAAGCGCAAGAGCAAGGGCGTGGACTGGATCGTGGCCAATGACGTCTCCGGCGATGTCATGGGTGGGGAGCAGAACAAGGTTCACATGATCAAGGAAAAGGGTGCCGACGACTGGGAGGTCATGAGCAAGATGGACGTGGCCTGGAAACTGGTTGAAGACATTGCGGAGCAGCTGAACGCCGATGCCAAGTGAGCGCGTCCCAGTCCAGATCAAACGCCTGCCGCATGGCCATGGTCTGGACCTGCCCGCCTATGCGACGGACGGTGCTGCGGGGATGGATGTCCTTGCGGCGGAAAACATCATCCTGCGTCCCGGCATGCGCCACGCAGTTGCGACCGGTTTCGCCGTGGCTATCCCTTCCGGTTTCGAGATCCAGGTGCGCCCGCGTTCGGGCCTTGCCCTGAAGCACGGCATCAGCGTGCCCAATACGCCGGGTACGGTGGACAGCGATTATCGCGGCGAAGTGAAGGTCATATTGATCAACCATTCGGACGACAATTTCACCGTCCAGCGCGGCGACCGGATCGCTCAGCTCATCGTCTCCCCGGTAACACTGGCAAGCTGGGAAGAGGTGGACGAACTGGACGATACCGAGCGCGGTGCAGGCGGCTTCGGCTCAACTGGCGGGCACGCGAAGCTTTAGGCTGCGCTGCAAGCTGTGGCAGCTTACATTCGGGGCTTCATCCGATACTCGTCTTGTTGGTGTAAAGTTGCGGTAACGCATCCCGCAATACACGGAATGCGGAGCGCAGAATGATCGCAGCCATTATCCCGCCAATCATCATGTCGGGCCACGGAGATGCCAGCGCGGCTACGGCGCCAGCCGCGACCAGAACGCCTAGGTTCGATATCACATCGTTGCGTGAACATTCGAAGGTGCTGGCCATATTCACATCCTGCCTCCGAAAGCGCCAGAGCAGCGAGAGACAGATCAGATTGGCGACGAGGGCAATGCCGCCAAAAACGAGCATCATGGTCGAAGACGGCGGAACACCGGTACGCAGTTTGATGGCAAGATTCACCAGGATGCTAATCCCCAGGATCAGGATCAGGACACCTTTGAATACGGCCGCACCGGCTTTCCAGCGGTCGCCTCGCGAAAGTGCATACAGGCTAACGCCATAGACCATCGCGTCTCCCAGCATGTCGGTTGCATCTGACATCAGGGCAGCGGAACCCGCCATCAATCCTGCTCCAAACTCGACAAAGAACATGACGGCATTGATCAGAAGTACCGTGATCAGGCACGGCGCTGGTCGGCCTGCGTCGCAAGTTTTTCGACTTCGGAGACTTTCGATGAACAGCAATCATCCGCCATGCGTACTAGATGGCGGATGGCAGCATGGTCTGCAACTCGGGAGCTCAGTTGTAACTATTGTAAACTGAACGGCCGGCTTCACCAAAAGCAATCACCTGAAAGGGTTGGGTCCGTTCACCCATTTCCATGCCCGGCGAACCGATGGGCATGCCGGGAACCGCGAGGCCGGCTACACCCTCAGGTCGTTCCGCGAGAAGACGGACAATGTCCGCGGCGGGAACATGGCCTTCGATCACATAGCCTTCGACAATCATCGTATGGCAGGAACGCAGGTTGGCTGGAACACCCCGGGCATCCTTCACAGCACGCATGTCGGAGCTGTCATGCACGATAACCTCCACGTCGATCCCGTGGCGCACATGCTCTGCCCACTGCTCGCAGCATCCGCAGGAGGGGTCGCGAAACATCGTATAGCTGGCTGCCTGCGCGGCGCTTGAACACGCAGCAAGCAAGGCAAGCAGGCCGGCGCCGAAGAGGCGCTGCGAAGGATGTGGATGCGGTTTTTGCATGATTACCTCCCTTATCGATCAACGCTCACCGCGCTGCACCGGCTGGTCTTCCGGTGCAATGGAGATGCGCACCGTCTCCCCAGAATTGCCGGGGAAGTCGATGAACATGGCCTCGACCAGGTTGGGCACCAGATATTGCAGGCGGTTTGAGGTGGAGACGGCCTCCGCCGTGCCTTCGAACAGGCGCTCGCCCGTTTCGCCATCGTCGATCTTCAGCGAAATGCCGCTGGTGTAGATGGTGTAGCTTTCCACATCGCGGCCATAGCCCCGGTCGAAGAACGGGTCGTACCAGCCATAACCCCAGGAACGGTTGGGCAGGTATGCGATGCGCGGCCGGCCCAGACGGTCGCGATAGACGAAGGGCGTGTAGCCGTACCAGGGGCGGTAGAAGGGATCACGGAACCCCCTGTAGGAGGACCGGACACGCTCGCGCCCGTCATCGACGCCATAGGCAAAGCGGACCAGCAAGGTCGCCTCTTCCGGAGAGGACGCCTGACTATAGCCAAGCTCTGCCATCTCTTCTTCTACCAGATCGGCATAGAGCGCGAACTCAATCCCGCCAGCCAGTTCTGGATCGTCCGCCACAACGGCAAAGCTTTGACCTTCCGGTGCGGGCAGGTTGGATTCGAAACGCGATACATCGGCGCGAAATGGCGATGCGCAAGCGGCAAGGCCTGCCAGCATCAGCGGCACGGCGGCGAGCTTCAGGCCCTTGGCGAGATTGGCGAATACGGACATGGCAATTCTCTCAACTGTCGACCGGAACTGGTGCCCGGCCCTGACCGACCCCTCAAGGGGCAAGTCTTGATCATGCCACAAATAATAGCAAGCACGCGGTTAACCGTGGTTGAACTAACGCATGATCATAAATCACGTAAAATCAGTTATTTATGAGAACGAATTCGTCTCAGCCGCGTATCAGCCCCATCGCCTCATAGGCTGCTTTCAGCGTCGGAACACCAATCTCGCGGGCCTGTGCAGCACCGCGCGCAAGGATGGCGTCGAGCGATTCACGGTCGTCCTTCAACTCCACGAACTTGTCCCGGATGGGGCCGAGCTTGGCCACCAGCAGGTCTGCCAAGGCTGGCTTGAACGCGCCGAAACCCTGTCCGCCGAATTCCGCCAGCACCGCATCGGCGCTCGTCTCCGCCAGCGCGGCATAGATGGTGACGAGGTTCAAGGCCTCCGGACGATCCTCCAGCCCCTTCATGTCGCTCGGCAGCGGTTCGGGATCGGTCTTTGCCTTCTTGATCTTCTTCGCCATCGTGTCGGCATCGTCGGCAAGGT
>CAJXLD010000104.1 GCA_913055595.1 uncultured Altererythrobacter sp. | reverse complement strand
AGAGCGCGGGCGAATTCCTGCGCGTGCAATTGCTGATCGATAAGGGCTATCACCCGCTCTCCTATCGCCTGATGTGCCTGCAGGCCCATTACCGCAGCGAGCTGGAATTCAGCTGGGAAGGGCTGGAAGCGGCGCTGACGCGGCTCAAGCGTATCCTGATGGGCGTGGCGAACACCAGGGCGCGGCTTGAAGAGCTGCCGGACGAACCCGAAGGCGGCTGGACACTCATTGCGGCGCATGATCACATCGGCGGCGCGCTGCTGCCCTACCTCGCACGCTTCGATGAGGCGATTTCGGACGACCTTAACTCGCCGCAGGCGCTGACCGTGTTCGAGGAAGTGCTGGGCATGAAGAAGATGGACCCGGCGCACAAGTTGCAGGCGCTCGCCGCCATGGATGCCGTGCTCGGCCTCGGCGTCATGACGCTGGAGCGTGCGGAACTGCGCATCCGGCCCAAGGGCGTCGACACCACCGAAGCGGAGATCGAGGATATCATGGCCCGCCGCAAGGAAGCGCGTGCTGCGAAGGACTTTGCTACCTCCGATGCCCTGCGCGATGAGCTCGCGGCCAAGGGGGTCGAGGTTATGGACGGTGATCCGCTGGGCTGGGAGTGGAATCTTGGTTGAAGTAGCCCCTCCCGCTTGCGGGAGGGGTTTGGGGTGGGCAGAAGAGGGCATGACCTATCTCAATTGCAGCCCACCCCCAGCCCCTCCCGCAAGCGGGAGGGGAGATCAATGACCATCGCCGTTTTGCCCGCCATTGCCCGCTCGCTGCTCGAAGGTCAGCTGCCTGACGGTATTGAACCGCTTTGGTGGGAAACCGGCGAGCAGATGGTCAAACTCGCCCCGCAGGCAGAGATCGGCTGGTTCGACATGTTCGACAAGGCTGCTCCGCTCGAATCGATCCGCCTTGCGACCAAACTCAAATGGCTGAACACCTTCTTCGCAGGTGTGGATTGGCTGCCGCTGGCGGATCTCAGGGAACGTGGCGTGATGCTGACCAATGGATCGGGCATCAACGCCAACTCTGTCGCCGAATTCGCTCTGATGGCCATGCTCGCCTTTGCCCGCGGCCATGCTGATATTGTGCGCGCGGCGGACCGGCATGAGTGGCTGGCGCCAAGCGTCGAAGGCAAGCGCGAGCTTGCCGGCAGCAAGGTGCTCATCATGGGCTATGGCGAGATCGGGCAGGCGGTGGGCCGCATGCTCTCGGGCTTCCGCGCTGAAGTCGTTCCGATGCGCCGCAGCGGGGGCGAGGGCGCGCTTGGTCCCGCTGAATGGCGCGAGCGCATCGGGGAGTTCGACTGGGTGGTTCTCGCCATGCCGGGAACACCCGAGACGCGTGGCATGATCGATGCCGATGTTCTCTCCGCGATGAAGAAGGATGCCGTGCTGGTGAATGTCGCGCGCGCCGATATCGTGGATCAGGACGCGCTGATGGTGGCATTGCTCGGAAACCAGCTGGGCGGGGCAATCCTCGACCTGACCGATCCCGAACCTCTGCCGCCGGAGCACCCGCTTTGGGATACGCCCAACTGCCATATCACCATGCACATGGCTGGGCTTCCGACGCAGGCCAGCCGCAAGCTGGCGGCACAGCGCTTCATCGACAATTGCGGGCATTTCCTGCGCGGCGAGGATATGATCTCGCAGGTCGATCTGACCCTCGGCTATTAGCGACTGACTCCCCTCTGATCCTCTGATAGTCTCCCCTTGGGCTGGGTTAGGACGGCTCACTAGGGGGATCACAGAACATGGCAGCAGACGGCAAGCAGAAGGCATCGGACCTCTTTATCCAGTGCCTTGAGGAAGAAGGTTGCGAATACATCTTCGGCGTTCCGGGGGAGGAGAACCTCGACTTTCTCGATTCCCTGTCCCGTTCCGACAAGATCAAGCTGATCCTCACACGCCATGAGCAGGGTGCCGGGTTCATGGCCGCCACCTATGGTCGCCACACAGGCAAGACCGGCGTCTGCATTGCTACGCTCGGCCCGGGCGCGACCAATTTCGTGACCGCTGCAGCCTATGCCCAGCTGGGCGGCATGCCGATGATGATGATCACCGGGCAGAAGCCGATCAAGAAGAGCAAGCAGGGCCGCTTCCAGATTCTCGACGTGGTCGCGATGATGGATCCGATCACCAAATATACGCACCAGCTTGCCGCGGGCGACAATATCCCCAGCCGCGTGCGCGAGGCCTATCGCCTGGCGGAAGAGGAAAAGCCCGGCGCGGTGCATCTTGAACTGCCCGAAGACATTGCTGACGAGCATACCGATGCGCAGCCGATCCCGCGTTCGCTGGCGCGTCGTCCTTCTGCAGAGCCCAAGGCTGTGCGGCAGGCGGTGGAAGCCGTCGAAAAGGCCAAGGCACCGGTTTTGGTGATCGGCGCTGGCGCCAATCGCAAGATGACGGGGCGCATGCTGCTGCAGTTCGTCGAGAAGACAGGCATTCCCTTCCTCACGACGCAGATGGGCAAGGGCGTGATTGACGAGCGGCACCCGCTTTTCCTCGGCTGCGCGGCGCTGTCGGCGGGCGATTTCGTCCACCGCGCTGTCGAGGATGCCGATTGCATCATCAATGTCGGACATGACGTGATCGAAAAGCCGCCCTTCTTCATGAAGCCGGGCGGGCCCTGCGTGATCCATGTTTCGACCAAGACGGCAGAAGTGGACCCGGTCTACTTCCCGCAGATCGAGGTAATCGGCGATATCGCCAACGCCATCTGGCAGATGAAGGAAGACATTTCCCCCAACCGCAGCTGGAACTTCGACCACATGCTCGCCTATCGCAAAGCGGAGGTGGAGCATACCGATGGGCTGGCGAACGATGCGCGTTTCCCCATCTTCCCGCCACACCTTGTCCAGCAGGTCCGCGAGGCCATGCCGCATGACGGGATCATCTGCCTCGACAACGGCGTCTACAAGATCTGGTTCGCGCGCGGCTACACGGCCTATCTTCCCAACACGGTGCTGCTCGACAATGCGCTCGCGACCATGGGCGCAGGGCTGCCTTCTGCGATGATGAGCGCCATGCTCTATCCTGATCGCAATGTCATGGCGATCTGTGGCGATGGCGGCTTCATGATGAACGACCAGGAGATGGAGACCGCGGTGCGCCTCGGCCTCAACTTGACGGTGCTGATCCTGCGCGATGATTCGTACGGCATGATCCGCTGGAAGCAGGCGAACATGGGCTTCAAGGATTGGGGGCTGACTTATGGCAATCCCGATTTCGTGGTCTTTGCCGAAAGTTTCGGTGCGCAGGGCCACAGGATCGAAAGCAGCGATCACCTGCGCGAAACGCTCGCCCATTGCCGCGATACGCCGGGCGTGCATTTGATCGATTGCCCGGTCGATTATGCAGAGAACGACCAGATCCTGAACATCGACATCAAGAAGTTGTCGGCTGAATTATAGTGCAACTCGTCCCCCTCCCGCTTGCGGGAGGGATTAGGGGTGGGCGCATTATCGAGACGCGCCTGCCTGCCAGACCCCCCCCCCGCCCCCCCCCCCGGCCCCTCCCGCAGGCGGGAGGGGGGAGAGACAGCAATGCAACTCAAGGAAACCTATCCTCTCTACCTCAACAACAAGGCTGCGCAGCCGAACAGTGATCTTGAGGTGACGGACAAATACACTGGTGAGGTGGCTTTCCGCACCGCGCTAGCGACGCCCGATGTGATCGAGGAAGCGATTGCCGGGGCCGAGCGTGCGGCGGAGCCGATGGCGCGGCTCGCTTCCTACGAAAAGCAGGATGTGCTCAAACACTGCGTCGCGCGCTTCAAGGAGCGTTTCGACGAGTTGGCCTATGCGCTCTGTGTGGAGGCGGGCAAGCCGATCAACGATGCCGAGGGTGAAGTCGGCCGCCTGATAGATACCTTCCGCATCGCTGCCGAAGAAGCGACGCGCAATTATGGCGAGGTCCAGCCGCTCGACATTTCTCCGCGCGCCAAGGGCTATATGGGCATGTGGAAGCGCGTGCCGATCGGACCGTGCAGCTTCATTTCGCCCTTCAATTTCCCGCTCAACCTGGCCGCGCACAAGATCGCGCCTGCCATTGCCGTCGGCTGCCCTTTCGTGATGAAGCCCGCTTCGATGACGCCGCTGGGTGCGATCATCATGGGTGAGGTGCTGGCTGAATGCGATGTGCTGCCCAAAGGCGCCTTCTCCATCCTGCCCGCCAGTCGTGACGGGGCCGACCTGTTCACCACAGACGAGCGATTGAAGCTCCTCAGTTTTACAGGTTCACCCGGCGTGGGCTGGGCGCTCAAGGCCAAGGCGGGCAAGAAGCCCGTCGTGCTCGAGCTGGGTGGTAACGCCGCGGTGATTGTCGACAAGGATGCGGACCTCAATCATGCGGTCGATCGCATCATTTTCGGCGCCTTCTACCAGAGCGGGCAGAGCTGCATCGGTGTGCAGCGCATCATTATCCACGAAGATATTTATGACGCCTTCAAGGACATGCTGGTCGCCAAGACCAGGACGCTCAAGGCGGGCGATCCCAAAGACCGCGGCACTTTCATCGGCCCGATGATTTCGGTGAAGGAGGCGACACGCCTCAAGGGCTGGATCGATGCAGCGGTGACCGATGGCGCGACGCTGCTATGTGGTGGTGGTCTGGAAGGCGCGATGCTGGAAGCCACGCTGCTCGAAGGTGTGAACCCCTCCTGCGACGCGGTGACCGAGGAGGCCTTCGGCCCACTCGCCAACCTCTCCAGCTTCTCCGACTGGGACGAGGCGCTGGAAGAGGTCAACAATTCCAGGTTCGGCCTGCAGGCGGGCATCTTCACCAGCGACATCCACAAGGTGCTGGAAGCCTGGGATGTGCTCGATGTCGGCGGAGTGGTGGTGAACGATGTCTCCTCCTACCGCGTCGACAACATGCCCTATGGCGGGGTGAAGGATTCCGGGCTGGGCCGCGAAGGCATTCGGTTTGCCATGGAGGATATGACCGAAATCCGGAACCTGGTGATCCGACGGGTTTGAATCCTCCCCCCGTGGGGGAGGATCAACCATCCTCCAGCAGCAGCAGTTCGCAACTGACCTTCATCAACGGAGGTTCGAGCCGGTGGTCGACTTCCACTACGGCCGCATCGGCGACGATCTGCCCTGGAATTGCGAACTCGTGTTCGGGCAGGAAGGCGATGAAACATTCGCCCGCCTCTACCGCCCCGGTGCCTTCGAACTGCATTTCCACCCGATGGCGCGTACCCGCAAAGGTGATGCTGGCCCAACTTTTTTCGGCATGGCGCGCGATCTTCCCTTGGCCTTGCGCGAGCTCCAGCAGGGCTTCGATCAGCTTCTCTCCCACAGTACGCCGCGTCGTACGGGCGGGGCGAGGGGCGCTCTTTACTGCAATATGCATGGGTGCGCTCCCGATAATCGTTCATGAAATGTTCCACCCGTCTTTCCGTCGCTTCACGCGGCAGGCGGCCATTTCGCAGGTCGAGCACGAAGCGGGGGTCCTTTGTGGCGAGGCGGCCGAACTTGGTGGCCGGCATCCCCGTCCGGCGCAGGAAGACTTCGATCTTGCGGATGAGCATTGCGGGTTCCCTCCATTCACTATCACGCGGCGAATCGCCTGAGATCATTGCTGAATTCTCAAATCCTAGGGGATTATCCCCTTGCGACAAGTAAGGGTTTGTGCTACATAATGGGCATGACCAAGGGACCTACGCTTCGCCAATTCCAAGACCGCTTCCCCACTGAGGAAAGCTGCCTCGAACATCTCATGCGCACCCGTTATGGCGAACTTCACGATTGCGAAGGCTGCGGTGCCGAAGCCAAGTTTTATCGTGTCAAAAAGCGCCGCTCATACGCTTGTGAGCATTGCGGCCATCAGGTCTACCCGACTGCCGGAACGCCCTTCCATCGCACCCGCACAAGCCTGCGCGACTGGTTCTATGTGATGTTCCTGTTCTGCTCGAAGCGGAACGGTGTGAGCGCCAAAGAAGTCGAGCGCCAGATCGGCGTGACCTACAAGACCGCTTGGCGCATGTGCCATGAAATCCGCAAGTATATGGCGATGGTCGATGGCGACCTTCCCATGGGCGGAAACGGCAAGGTCGTGGAAGTCGATGAAACCTTCATGGGCGGTTACGATAAGGGCGGTTTTGGCGGCAAGGGTAAGACAGTTGTTCTCGGTATGCGTGAACGCGATGGCCACCTGACCACCCGCGTCGTTCCTGATCGCAAGTGGGATACGCTAATCCCGCATATCGTCGAGCATGTGCGCCCTGAGACTGAAATCCATTCCGATGAATTGCACGGCTACAAGCCGCTCGTCACTTTCAATGGCTACAAGCACAGGAAGGTGAAGCACATCGCAAAGGAATATGTCAGCCCCGAAGGCGTGACGGTGAACGGTATTGAGGGCTTCTGGGCACAGTTAAAGCGTTCCATCAACGGAACGCATATCCATGTCAGTCAGAAGCATCTCCCGAAGTATCTTGGCGAGTTTGAGTTCCGCCACAATCGCCGCCACCGTCCTGAGACGATGCTTGCCGAGTTGATGCTGGCTTTTCAGCGTTAGGGCCAGTCATTGCCTTTAGAAGGCGGTCAAAGAGGTCGTTCTTGTCATTCATCCTGCCATCCACGAGTTTGGTCCAGTTGGCCTTGGGGGACCAGAAGGGCGGTCTTTGGGTGGTTCCTTATGTCGCCACTCTGTTGTGATCTGCCGAGATTTGGTTTTGAGGCTCCCGTAGGTTTCCCTATAAGTCAGCCCATCCTCCCTCTCAGTGTGCGGGGTATCGGGAAGGCTTAATTGTCCACGGTCGCGGATGAATTGCCAATCCTGCCAATAGGCTCTCGGTATTGCCGACCACACCGTTCTCCATTTTCGATTGGCGAGAGATAATTCTGGTGTCTTTATCTCCTGGCACCCCCAAATCTTAACCCGCCCATCTATTGCAGCCTGCCGCAATTCGGCAACTGCATTACCTTGTGGTCCAATGACCGAAATTATGTGGTCAAGTGCATCCAGTATGGACATGTCGCCCACTTTTTCTGGCTCGGCATCGCCCGCCGACGCGGCGACAGTCCCTATGTTTACATCGCGGAAGGTCCCAGCGAAGGCGTGAGAATTGTCTCCGTGAGTCTTGCTTTGATTGGCTGTGGGGTCCTGTTCTTCGTCTTCTTTACGTTCCCAAAAGACCCAACCAAGAAAGATCAGGCATATTCCGAACAATAACCACGGCGCATAGATTGGAGGGTCGGCTATCATCTTGGCGACCCACCCCGCGTCGTCGGGTAAGTCCCTGATCGTTGTGATGTTCGAATAGATACCCCACGCGCCCGCTGCGAGCGTGCCCATCGATCCGCCAATATACCTGTTTCGTTTTGCAGCCATAACACCCTCATATCACTGGACTCCCAGAATTGAGAGTCGTTGTGACTTTCGGATGTGGATACTTGTCGCAAGGGGATAATCACCAAATCCTACTTGTCTAGGAAAAATACATCGTATAGGAAGGATTCTGTTAACTGCGCAGGAAATCGAATATGTCGCCACAAGACCGGCTTGTAGAACTGGCTAGGGAGCGGGGGAGCAGCTTGGCTTCGCTCTCGCGCATGTTGGGGCGTAATAATACGTATTTGCAGCAATATATCACGAAGGGTAGTCCGCGGAAGCTGGAGGAAGAGGATCGCCGCAAGCTGGCGACCTTCTTTGGTGTCTCCGAAACGGAGTTGGGAGCGCCGCAGGAAAATTCCTATGCTTCCGATCGAGACTGGGTCGATGTACCGCGTTTGGCGGTGGAAATTTCTGCCGGGCCGGGTGCCGCCAATGGGGAGGAACTTGCCTTCGATGCTTTCCGCTTCTCACGCAAATGGCTGCGCGAACAGGGGTTGGAGCCGGGGAAACTCTCGGCCGTCCGCGTAATCGGCGATTCGATGGAGCCGCTGCTGCGCGAAGGGGACGACTTGCTCGTCGACCTCAGTCCCAAGCCCTTCCGCGATGGAATCCACGTCGTCCGCCTCGATGACAGCCTGCTGGTCAAGCGCGTCGCCTCTCAAGGCGGCGGTCGCTTCTCGCTGCTCAGCCAGAACCTTGCCTATCCGCCCATTTCGGTGGAGGGCAGCGCAATGGAGATCATCGGCCGCGTCGTTTGGAAAAGCGGGCGATTGTAACCCAATCTATTCGCAGGGTTCCGGTTCGAGATAGAGTTTTAGCCCGACTTGCTCTGCCTTGATAGCGTCCCCGACTTCGCATCCGGCGATGTCGGATGGAATGACCGTGGTAGTTCCAAAGATTCCTTCTTCGGATTGTGCCCTCACTCGGAGTCCGGGGTAATGGCCCTGATACCTGCTGCTCGGATTTGATATGTTGGTAATATAGGCTTGGACGCTAACGCCATCTTGTTTCTCGATATCGAGAGGATCGCGCCAGAACAGGGTCAAGAGTGCAACAAGGGGGATGATCGGCAGAAGTAGTACAACCGCCAGTCGTATCTGGCCCTCCACATGAACTCCTTGATTCCATTCATTTGATGACCTTAACCGGTTCGAAGGTCCCAATCCATCTTTCCAAGATTGTAATTCCCCCTCTCGCTTGCCACTAAGGTTGGATGAGCGAAGTCCAGCAATCTCCCCTCCGCGCCGCCATCAT
>CAJXLD010000103.1 GCA_913055595.1 uncultured Altererythrobacter sp. | reverse complement strand
GAGGTGGGGCGGTGCGAAGACGAATATCCCGCCTGGGCGATCAAGGCGCAAAGCCACCGCCACGGCTTCCGCGTCACTCCGCGCCGACCGGAAAAGTGACGGGTCAACTTACCGGGCTTCTCGGCGGCAGTTTCAACCCCGCCCATGGCGGGCACCGCCGTATCTCGCTTTTCGCGAAAGAAGCGCTGGGGCTCGACGAGGTCTGGTGGCTGGTTTCGCCCGGCAATCCGCTGAAGCCGGCAAAAGGTATGGCATCGCTCACTGTGCGCTATCGCTCAGCGCTTGCCTTGAGCCGCAACGCCCCCATCCGCGTCACCGCGATCGAGCGCGAACTCGGCACGCGCTATTCGGTCGATACTCTGCGCGCGCTCAAGCGCCGCTATCCCAAAAGGCGCTTCATCTGGCTGATGGGTGCGGACAATCTGTCGCAGTTCCACCGCTGGAAGAACTGGCGCCAGATCGCGCGTGAAATGCCGATTGCGGTCATTGCAAGGCCCGGTTATGATGCCGATGCCCTCGCGAGCCCCGCGATGGCCTGGTTGCGGCGTTACCGGTTGGCCGCAAGCAGTTTGCGAAACCGGGGCGAATGGAGCGCACCTGCGCTGATTGAGTTGCGTTTCGATCCCGATCCGCGTTCGGCCACCAAGGTTCGAAAAACGGATCCCCATTGGGCAGACCGCTATGCCGGTCCTGCTCCCCGGGATGAAGTGACGCACTCCCTCGTTCACGAAATGGCAAGGGGACGGGACGCATGAGGCGCCCTGGCCCATGCTATATCTCGTCCATTCCCATAACAGGAGCATGAACCGTCGCGATGAGACAGGCGCAAGCCGTTCCGGCAACAACCGGCACCGCAACCATCATTTCCATGACTGAAACTGCAGACACCATCCCCGCAATACCCGGCTCGCTCCATGCGTTGGTCCTCGAACAGCTCGATGACGACCAGGCGCAGGACGTGATTTCGATCCCGCTCGAAGGCAAGAGCGCGATTGCCGATCATATGGTGATCGCATCGGGCCGTTCGACGCGGCAGGTGTCGGCCATGGCGGCAAAATTGGCCGAAAAGGTCAAGCAGGCCGGCCACGGCACACCGCGTGTGGAAGGCCTTCCGGCGGCAGACTGGGTTTTGATCGATACCGGCGACGTGGTGGTCCACCTCTTCCGGCCAGAAGTCCGCAGCTTCTACAATCTGGAGCGTATGTGGGGCTTTGGCGATGAGGGTGTGAAAGCCGCTGGTACTGCATAGTTTTCTTTGCGCAGGCCCATCCGGGCATGCGTCCTCGGCGCCATTCCCTCCGCTACGCTGCGGGGCGCCTGTGGGCGGGCAGTCGCCCTTGCGGTCGGCTGTCGCCGAGCGAATGATCGTCAAAAAGTTTTGGCCTGGAATGGGTCGGGTTGAAAACCCGCAAGGCCGACCGGCCGCCCGCAGCGAAGGCCAGCTGTGCTGACCGAAAGCGAGGATAGCCAAGCATGCCGGATGGCATGCGCCGGCGCCTGAGGCTAAACAAACAAGATGCTCCTACATGTGATCGCCCGCGGAAAGATTGCTCGTACTCCCGAAGCGGAGCTTGTTGCGCGGTATGAAAAGCGCATCACCTGGCCACTCAAACTGACCGAATTGCCCGAAACGGGCGGACGTGTTCCCGCCCCGCAAACACCTTTCAAGACCGTGCTGCTGGATGAGAAGGGTAAGGACCTGTCGTCCGAGCACCTCGCCGAAGCCCTCGAAAAATGGCGCGATGGCGGCATGCGCGAATGCCGCTTTGTTTTGGGCGCTGCTGACGGGCATTCGCAGGCTGAACGCGATGCGGCGGACTTGCTGCTGGCTTTCGGCAAGGCGACCTGGCCGCATCTGCTGGCGCGTGCCATGCTGATGGAACAGCTCTTCCGCGCAACATCGATCCTTGCCGGCCACCCCTATCATCGGTCAGGATAGGCTATGACGCGTCTTCTTCTTATTCTGCTGGGCCTGGCATTTTTCGGCGCTGCCGCATGGGGCCAGCGTGCGCCCGCCTATGAGGATATCGGCGAAACGCGCATGGCGCTGGAAGAAGCGCAGGCGGCGCTGCAGCAGGCGGAAGAGCGCAGTGCGCGCCTGCAGCAGGATGCCGCCGATGCGGTCAATGCGGCAGACCGGACTGCGCGCGAAACGGCGGCTCTTGCTGCGCGCGTACAGGTGGCCGAAGCCAGCATTGCCGCCGCCGAAGCGCGCATCGAGGTCATTGCAAGACAACGCGCGGAATTGCGCGAAGAACTCGGCCGCGAGCAGCAGCCCATCGTCCGCCTGACAGCCGCCTTGCAGCAATTTGCCCGCCGCCCCGTCTCACTCTCCCTCTTGCGGCCCGGAGAGATCAAGGATGTCGTATACTTGCGCGCGGTCATGGCCAATACGGTGCCCGAAGTGCGCGAAAGGACGGCGGATCTGCGCGGACAGATCCAGCGATCGCGGCGGCTCGAGCGCGAGGCAGAGCAGGCAATCCTGGTCTTGCAGGAAGAAGAGCTGGCGCTGGATGAGCGGCGCCAAGAGTTGGCCGCCATCGAAACGCGTCAGCGATTGGCCGCGCGCGAAGCGGGCAACATCGCCAGCCGCGAGAATGAGCGGGCCTTGGCCCTGGCTGAGCAGGCGCGTGATCTTGATACGCTGGTAGGTGAGTTGGATCGCGCAGCGGCATTGCGTGAACGGCTTGCGGCATTTCCGGGACCCTTGCTGCGGCCAGGCGGCGGCGAGGTTCTTGCTGCAGTACCCGAAGGCAGGCCCACGCCGCTTGCCACAGCAACCGGGCCTGTCCTGGCTCCGTCACCTTATTACCTGCCGGTCACCGGACGGATCGTCACTGGTTTCGGTGCACCGCAGGGCGCCGGGCTCAGTCCGGGCATTACGCTGGCGCCGCGCGGAAATGCGCAAGTGGTTGCGCCCGGCGCGGGCAGGGTGGCCTTTGCCGGACCCTATCGCGGCTATGGACAGATCGTCATTATTGAACATGTGGGCGGCTGGACCAGCCTTGTCACAGGCCTTGCGCGCATTGATGCGAATGTGGGTGACCAGGTGTTGGCAGGCGCACCCATAGGTGTGGCGGGACCGGGAAGGCCCACCATCAGCCTGGAATTGCGCAAGGACGGCGAAGCGCTCAATCCGCTCGAATATGGCGGATAGGCCTTCACATTGTCCCTTTTAGGGACCATCTGATCCTCATCTGGCGTTAAGGCACCCGCTGCGATACAAGGTGGCGGGACCCAACAGGATGATTGTGCCATGAAATTTGCACCCATGCTCCGCGCTGCCGCTCTGTGCACGGCGGTTGCCCTGCTGCCGGCAACCACGGCGGGCTTTGCCCAGGTGGAAGGGCGCGCCTCGCCCGAATTCGCCAGGCTTTTCGCAACTTACCAGCGGATCAAGACAAGCTATGTCGAGCCGGTGGAGGATGAGCAGCTCATTCGCGGCGCGATCGATGGCATGTTGGCCTCCCTCGATCCTCACAGCTCCTACATCGATGGCGCGGCCTTTGACCGGCTCAACACGATGATCGATGGCAATTACCAGGGGTTGGGCATTTCCATACAGATGGACGACGGATTGGTGAAAGTGGTGTCGCCCTTCCGTGGCAGCCCCGCGGACCAGGCCGGTATCAAGGCGGGTGACTATATTTCCCACATCAATGGCGAACTGATTTACGGCCTCGACATCAATGAGGCCGTCGCGCAAATGCGCGGGCCCGCGGGAAGCCCGATTGAACTTACCGTGCTGCGCGGCGGACATGAGGAGCCCCTCGAACTGACCGTTATTCGAGGCGTGATTGAGCTGGAGCCTGTAACCTGGGAACTCAAGCAGGGAAATATCGGCCATATCAGCGTCAATGAGTTCAGCCGTGATGTTGGTGCCGACGTGAACCGCGCCGTGATCGACTTGCGGGCGCAGGCAACCGGCCAGCTCAACGGTCTGGTGCTCGATTTGCGGCGCAATCCTGGCGGCTCGCTCGATGAAGCGGTGGCCCTGTCCGACTTGTTCCTGTCTGACGGGCAGATTGTCTCACAGCGCGGACGCAACCGGCGCGATACCGTCTATTATGATTCTGAAACCGTCTATCGCGGCGACGTCACCAACGGACTGCCCATGATCGTGCTGATCGACGAAGGCTCTGCTTCGGCCAGCGAGATCGTCGCCGGCGCATTGCAGGATCACAACCGCGCCCTGATCATGGGTGAGCGCAGCTTTGGCAAGGGCAGCGTGCAGACGTTGCTCCCGCTCACACGCGACACCGCGCTCAAGCTCACCACCGCACGCTATTACACGCCCGCCGGGCGCAGTGTGCAGGAAGGCGGGATCGAGCCTGATATTCGTGTACCGCAATTGTCGGATCCCGATGCCGAGCGCCGCCAGCGCTATGCGCTGCGCGAAAGCGATTTGCGCGGCCATCTGGTCAATGAAATCGGGATTGAGGATGAGGCCCTTGAGCGCGACCGCAAGGAAGATCCGCGGTTCACCCTGACCGCCGAGGAGCTGGAGGAACAAGGCATCGAAGATTTCCAGCTGCATTATGCGCTCAATGCCTTGCGCCGCACCGCAGGCGTTTCCATCGCCTTGCGCGATTGAGGTACGAATCATGACCAAGGCTGAAAAACGCGCTCAGCTGCTTGCGCTTGTCGTGCCTGCTGCGCTGTTGGGCGGGGCCTATGTTTCCGAATATGGTTTTGGTCTCTTCCCTTGCGAGATGTGTTGGTGGCAGCGCTGGCCTCATTTCGCTGCCTTGGCATTCGCCCTGTTATCATTTGTTGTGCCGCCCAAGCGCGTGTGGATTGCAATTGCTGCAGGCGGCATTCTGACCTCCGGCCTGATTGGCGTGTTTCACGCAGGTGTCGAATATGGATTTTGGGAAGGAGTCACCAGTTGCGCCCAACCCAGCCTGGGTGGGGATGCGCTGGAAGCAATCTTCAATGCGCCGATCGTGCGCTGCGACGTGGCTCCGTGGACTTTGCTGGGAATTTCGCTGGCGGGTTATAACGCCATCATTTCCATTGGCGGCGCGCTGGCTATCTTCAAGTTGCTGTTTGCAAAGGGTGCGGCATGAATGCGAATGCGACAAAGCCCGACCGGTCGGAGATGATCCGCGTCGACCAGGCCGGAGAATTTGGCGCCACCCGCATCTATGCCGGGCAATTGGCGGTTATGGGCGATCGCGGCCCGCATTCGGCGGAAATCCGCGCCATGGCCGAACAGGAAGTGGGCCATCGCGAGGAATTCGACCGATTGATGGCGGAGCGCGGCGTCAGACCCACGGCGCTGCAACCTTTCTGGCATGTTGCTGGTTTCGCCTTGGGAGCGGGCACGGCGCTGATCGGTCCCGAGGCCGCCATGGCATGCACAGCTGCCATCGAGACGGAGATTGACGAGCATTATTCGCGCCAGCTTGACGAACTGGAGAAGGACGGAGACGACCCGGAATTGGCCGATATGATCGCGCGTTTTCGCGACGATGAGCGCGAGCATCGCGACGCTGCCCTTGCTGCCGGAGCGGAAAAGGCACCCGCCTATCCGCTGCTCTCCGCCGCCATTCGCCTGGGCTGTCGTGCGGCCATCCGCCTGTCGGAAAAGATTTGATCCGCGTCAGCGCAGCTGGTGTACGCTTCGGTTATGGTTCACACCAATACATGTCCTATAAGGGCGAGCGATTGCTGAAGGATTGAATCGATGAAACGCATGATCGCGTTCTGTGCCGCAACTGCCATCTCTGGTGCCACCGCCGTTCCTGCTGTTGCGCAGGAGCCGGGGAACGAACGGATCATGATGGTCACCATTCCCGAAGGTGAGGAATGTCCCACCAGCGACGAGCCGGACACGATTATCGTTTGCGATGAAATATCCGACGGCGAGCAATATCGCATTCCTAGCCAGCTGAGGCAGAGCCGCGATCCGGAAAACCGCGCCTGGGCCGACCGGGTGCGCGATTTCGAAGATGTCGGCGCCTTCGGCCCCGGCTCCTGCACCAACATCGGCGGAGGGTCCGAACTGGGATGTTCGATCCAGGAGATCGAGGATGCGGCCGCAGAGCGCGAGCAAGCGCCCGAACGGCGCTTCAGCCAACAGATCGACCAGGCGCGGCAAGAACGCCTGTCTGCCATCGAGGGCGAGGCGGCACGGACGCAGGCTCGCGTGGAAGAACTGGAGCGCGAATACATGGAACGGCTGGAGGCCGAACGTGATCAACGCCTCCCAGGGGAAGAAGAGGACTTGCCAGAACTGGAAGTTGTCGACCCTGATGCCATTCCGCAGCGGCCTCCGTCCGATCTATGATCTACATAACCACTTGAAATAAAATCCAATATTTCGCAAGATGGCAGCCATGGAACACCCCACGGCTGATCCCAGGCGCATACTGACGGTGTTCGGCACGCGGCCCGAAGCGATCAAGCTTTTCCCGTTGGTTCACGCGCTGGAGGCGGATGCTCGCTTCCATAGCCGTATCTGCGTGTCGGGCCAGCATCGCGGAATGCTGGACCAGGTGCTAGAGATTTCCGGAGTGATGCCGCATCACGATTTGCAGCTCATGCAACCAGACCAGTCTCTGGATGAACTTACCGCCCGGCTCATCACCGGGATTGGTATGGTGCTCGATCTCGAACAGCCCGATTGGGTGGTGGTGCAGGGCGATACCGCCACTGCCATGGCAGCTGCACTGGCCGCTTATTATCGCAAAGTTCCTGTTGCCCATGTCGAGGCGGGGCTGCGCAGCGGCAATATCCACCATCCCTGGCCCGAAGAGGTGAACCGCAAGATCATCGGAAATATCGCCGCGCTGCATTGCGCGCCCACCGAGAGGGCGAAGGCAGCGCTTTTGGCGGAAAATGTCGATCCCGCCACAGTCCATGTTACCGGCAATACGGTGATCGATGCGCTGCAGTGGATCACAGCAAGGGTTGAGGCGCAGCCAAACCTCGCCGGCGGGCTGCACGAATTGGAGCATCGTTTCGCCGGCAAGCGCATAATTGCTGTGACTTCACACCGACGCGAGAATTTCGGCGAAGGTATGAAGACCATTGCCTCTGCCCTCCGTCGCCTAGCCGAGCGTCCGGACGTGGCGGCGATCTTCCCCGTTCATCTCAATCCAAATGTGCGGGACGTGATGGCCAGCACGCTGGCGGGCGTCGAAAATGTCGCGCTGGTGGAGCCGCTCGATTATCCGCATTTTGCTCGCCTTCTCGCCATGGCGGACCTAGTGCTCACCGACAGTGGGGGCGTGCAAGAGGAAGCCCCTGCTCTCGGCAAGCCCGTATTGGTGATGCGCGCGACGACCGAGCGGCCCGAAGGCGTGGATGCCGGGACGGCGAAGCTGGTGGGCAGTGATGCGGAAAGGATCGTGGCCGAAGCAAGCAGGTTGCTTGACGACAAGGCAGCCTATTCGGCCATGGCCCGGGCCCATAATCCCTTCGGCGATGGCAATAGCGCCGCGCGTATTTGCGACCTCTTGTGCCTGCCATGTTGAAATTCTGCCCTGGCGTATGATTGAGTGCCTGCGCCGGGCGAGCTAATCCTGCGTGCCATGATCGAGTTTATTGCCCTCCCGGCGATCCTTGTCGGCATCTATGCCCTGTATGTCGTCGGGTGGAACGATCTCTTGCGTGTGCTTCAGGGAACCTCCTACGCACGGGCCAAAGTCGTCGAACATCATTCCGGGTCGGACGGTTTCGTGCCGATCTATGCTTTCCAGTACGGCGAGCGTTCATTCCGTGTGCCAGGCCCTACCGCACATGCCCGGCCTACGCCTCCCGTCGGAGAAAACGAAGTGCTGAGCTTTCCGGCGAAGAGACCAGATCTTGCTCGCCCGCCGCAGCCCTTGGCGCGCATCCTGCTCTATGCGGGTTTCGCGGCATGGCTGGGCTTCTTTTCGGACCTGTTGTGGAACTGGTGGTAGGCTTCAGCCGCCGGGGAAGCGCTCGAAAGCCGGCAAGTCTTCCACGCCCTGCATCCATTTGCGCCGCTCGGCCACCTGCACATGCGCCTCAGGCGCAAAGGCGTCCGGATCGTCCAGGGTGACCGTCTGGATATCGACAATGCCGGGAAGGAAATCCTCGTTGAAGAAGAATAGCGGCGTGCCGCAATTTCCGCAGAACTGGCGGATCGACTTGCCCGCGCCATTGTAACTGGAAGGTTCGCCCTTGGTGACGCGGAACTTGTTTGACTGGAAGGCGATCCAGGCGACCATCGGCGCGCCCGACCCCATCTGGCAATCCTGGCAATGGCACAAGGCGTGATGCGCAATCTCGCCTTGTGCCTCATACCGAACTGCGCCGCATCGGCATCCACCCGTCACCATGGCCTGTCTCCCCTTCGATTCGGCTGAGAACATAACACGAACAGAAAGAGCCGGAAAGGCTGTTTAGACGAGCGAAATGTCGGGTGCGTCTTCCTGTTTCATACCGACCAGGTGATAACCTGCATCGACATGGTGCACTTCGCCCGTCACGCCGCTGGACAAGTCGGACAGGAAATAGAGGCCCGAGCCGCCAACATCCTCGATCGTGACGTTGCGGCGCAGCGGCGAGTTCAGCTCGTTCCATTTGAGGATGTAGCGGAAATCGCCGATCCCGCTCGCAGCCAAAGTCTTG
>CAJXLD010000102.1 GCA_913055595.1 uncultured Altererythrobacter sp. | reverse complement strand
GAACGCAAGCAATTCGCTCGACCGCTGGCTGCAAACCAGCTCTATCAAAAGAAGCTGGCCGACATGATGAGCGAGATCACGCTGGGCCTGCAGGCCTCCCTGCGCGTCGGGCGCCTGATGGACGAAGGCCGTTTCGCGCCCGAGATGATCTCCCTCGTCAAGCGCAACAATGTCGGCAAGGCGCTGGAGATCGCAAGGCTGGCGCGCGACATGCACGGCGGAAATGGTATTTCGGAAGAATACCAAGTGATGCGCCACATGCTGAACCTTGAATCGGTCAACACCTATGAGGGCACGCACGATGTTCACGCGCTGATCCTGGGCCGCGCCATCACCGACATCGCGGCCTTTTGATCAGGCGATGAAGGCCGCGGCAATCCGGTCCGTATAGTTGAGGATCGGTCCCGGCGTTGCACCCATGTTGCTCATCAGAGCGACTGACAAGCCATGTTCCGGATAGAGCGCCAGTTGCGCGCGGCACCCCTGCATATTGCCGGCGTGATGGTAACGCTTGCCGAGCATGTCATGGCGATCGATACGCCAGCCAAGGCCTAGCCCTGTTTGCGGACTCATTTGGGCGCGCGGTGTAAATAGCGTCGCGCGCGCCTCCTCGCTGATAAAATCGCCGGCCATCTGCGCGGCACCGAAACGCGCCACATCCCCAGCAGTTCCATTCATGCCGCCCCCGGCATATTTATAGGTCGGTGTGGTGGGAAAGGCGTTGATTGCCGGGATATTGGGCAGCAGAAGCTGCGGGATCAGTCGCAGATACATACCGGGCGGATCGTAGAAACCCACGCGATTGGACACGATGTCGAAGGGGTCCTCATGCCCCAGTGTCTCCAGTTCCAGCGGTCCAGACACTTCCTGCTTGATGAGGTCGGTGAAGCTGGCACCGCTCGCGCTTTCCAGAACCGCGCTGATCAGCGTGTAGCCGAAGGTCGAGTAACTTACCCTCGTACCCGGCTCGGCGATCAGGTCATCATTGATAAAGATGCCCAGCGCCTCGTCTGTCGAGAGGAATATCTTGGTATCGATGCTGCCGGTGGGCGAAAGCGGGTTGAGATCATTGGGCGTATAATGCCGCACACCGCCTTGATGGTTGTAGAGCTGCCGCAAAGTCGTGGCGCGATGCGCTAGGGGCAAGTCGGGCCGATACGTGGAAATCGCCGCATCGAGATCGATCACGCCCTGATCCAGCAGGCGCGCTCCAATCGCCGCCGTCACCACCTTGGCAACACTGCCCATCCGAAAGATATGCTGCGGGCTGGCCGGGACACCATTCTCTAGGTCGGCCGAACCCCGCGCTTCGCTCCACACCAGGTCCCCATCCTTGACGACGGCGGCTGACAGAGCGGGGATCGGGAATTCCTCACGCAAACCCTCCAGGACCGCTTCCGCATGTGAATTCACTGTCATGTGTCCCCCCTGTGCCCTTGCGATGGAAGGCGCGGCCAATGTCCCGAAGAGGGCCCCTGCCGAAAATGCGCGACGGGTGACGCCGCCCTTCTGCGAATGTTGCATGGTCTGATCTCCCTTCAGCCCACTCCATCGGGTTGGTTGAGAGGAGGCCAACAGTCGAGTGACGCTCGACCAGCAGCTTACCGTATTAGATAAACAACACAGCTAAAACGAAGGATCGGGCAAGCTTTGCCTTCTCGTCGGCAGTTTATGCTGGGCTTGGTCTACCAATTCGACCAGTTGCTGCGACGCCCTGTTCAGGGCCGCCTGCACCACGACATTGGTGGTGGGCCAGTCGCGCACAATCCCGGCCAGTTCGATCAGCAGCAGGTCCTCTTCGGTGGTGACATCGTCATCCCAGGCATGAGCGCGTTCGGCCCATACTGGTCTGTCCTGCTTGTGCCGAATCACCTGTGCGCCCCCGAGGCTTTATGCCCAAGAAGCGAGGGTGCGGTTGTTGGATTACGGTTTTGTGACAAACGCCGTGCGCAAGTACACCATGCCCTCAGTAAGGCCGGTCACCGTTGATGGTGACCCGGTGCATAATCCGCCGATAACCCGAATAGTCGTTGAGCGCATAATGCAGCGTACAGCGATTGTCCCAGAAGGCCACATCGCCAGCCTGCCAGCGCCAGCGGCAGGTGAAGGGCTCGCGCGTCAAATGGGTCATCAGGAAATCGAGCAGCGGCGCACTTTCTTCCTCGGTCATATCCTTCAGGCGCGGCGTGTAGGCGCCGCTGACATAAAGGCATTTGCGCCCCGTTTCGGGATGGGTCCGGATAAGCGGATGCTCGGTCTCGTAATGCGCGGTTTCATTGGGGTGCGAATCCATCGAGGAATCCTTGCTCCAGTCCCTTGAAGCCACGCCATAGATCAACGCAGGTGTGTGAATGACCATCTTCCCGTCAAGCATTTCGCGCATCCCGGAGGAAAGCTGCTCGAAGGCGAGGTAACAATTCGACCACAAGGTGTCGCCGCCAATGGGGGGAACTTCCTTGGCATAGAGGATCGATCCTAAGGGTGGTTCCTCCAGATAGGTCACGTCGCCATGCCATGCGCCGCCGAAATTGCGCTCATCATCGGCTTCCTTCCGCACCTCGATGATGTCAGGATATTCCTCCATCCCCTTGACCTGGTCATGCTGGTTCAAGGTCCCGAAGCGCCGGGCAAAGGCGAGGTGCTGCTCGGGCGTCATCTCCTGGTCGCGGAAGAAGATCACGAGGTTTTCAAGCAGCGCCTTGCGGATTTCGGCAATGACCTCGTCATCGAAATCCTGCGACAGGTCGACGCCGTCGATAACCGCGCCAAGGGCCGGACCATATCGCGTTACGCCAATGTGCCGATATTCGCCTGCCTGCTCTTCCGGTTTGACCTTGGGTCCAGCCAGTACAACCATTATTCCTCTCCCACTCTTGCCGGTGGTATCTGCCGATCCACAATCAATGCCGCTGCGACGAATGCGGCCGCGATCAATGTCAGGACGGCAAAATAGGCGATAAAGCTGTCTCCCGCCAGATTGAGCAGCCAGCCACCGGAAGTGACCATTGCGATCCCGCCAAAACGGGCAATCGTCAGCATCGCCCCCATCCCACCCGAACGGCAACTTTGCGGATAGCCTGCCACCATCATCGCATAATAGTTGGCGACGACGAGGCTCATGATAAAGCCCGCCGCTGCTACCAGGACGGTCGCCAACAACCGCTCATTCGCGCTTGGGAGTTCTGACATATTGTCTATGGTCAGCCCCAGGGCGACCGTTACCAGTACGCCCAGCACGGCACACGCAACGGTCACTGCCTTCGATCCGAATGTGCGGGTGAAATATCCGGCAGAAGCGCCACCTATCACGCCCCAAATGCCTAGCATGAAGGTGGCATCGAGCGCCTGGTCCAGTGTGAAACCGGAGGAGGTCAGGAACTCGGGTGTCCAACTCAAGATGCCATAGGCATAGGTTAGGCCGGCCGAGAGGCTGATCCCCATGCCCCAGTTTAGCCTGCGGTTGGACGGGTGAAACACACCGATCCGCTCGCCTTCCTGCTGCTGTGGCGGCGGCGGTTCGGGCAGCAATTCGAATTCTCCTTCGAGTACCCGTGCTGCGGATCGTCGCGCAGCATCTGGCTTGCCATTGGCGAGCAGGAAGGGCGGAGATTCGCGAACGAGCAGGATCATGAGAAAGCCGAAGACGACCGAACCGACACCGAAGATCAGGAACGTCCCGCGCCAACCATTGCCCGGCAGCAGTTCGGGCACGATCAGCGCGCTGAGTGCCGTTCCCACCGGAATGCCAACCGAAAGCGCTGCGATTGCGTAGGTGCGAAAACGCTCCGGCACCCAATCGCTCGCCAGCGCCATGGCATTGGGATAGGCCGCACCGAAACCTATGCCTCCCAGCACCCTGACCACCGTCATCTGCAGCCAGTCATTGGTGTATGCAGCCAGGATGGTCGAAATGCCGAATATCACGGCGGCAGCAAACAGCATGTTCAGCCGTCCGAACCGGTCCCCAAGAACTCCGCCGAAGAAGGAGCCGAAGGCCATGCCGAACATGGCGCCCGCCAGCGGCGGTCCGAATAGCGCGCGGTCGATACCCCATTCATCGAGGATGACGGGCGTCACCAGCGAGAGCGACTGCAGGTCGATCCCCTCGATGACCAGCACCAGCAGGCCGAATGAAAGAACCAGCCATTGATACGGCCTGATCGGAGCGCGCGCGATGGCCGCGCTGAAAGTGCTTTGCATGGCCCCTCCTATGAACCCGCGCGTTTCGAACGAACGCTTGCGGTCAGGGGAGCTTATGTTGCGATGGCCCCGCGGTAAAGCGGAATGGCGATCAGTCGACCAGCATCAGTGCGTCGAGTGCAGCCACGCCTTCACCCTCGGGATGGATGATGACGGGGTTGAGGTCGATCTCGCGGATGGAAGGATTGCCGGTCATGATCGCGCCCATTTGCACGATCAGGTCAGCCAGAGCCTCCACGTCGAGCGCGGGCGAGCCGCGATAACCTTTCAGGATCGGTGCCTGCTGCAATGACAGCAATCCAGCCACCACCTGCTCCTTACCCATATCGGGGGTAAAGAGCTTCACGTCCTTGAGGATTTCCGCCGTCACGCCGCCAAAACCGGCGAGCACAATCGGGCCCCATTGCGGATCATGCTTGGCGCCGACGATCATTTCGGTGCCCATCTTGCCCATCTTCTCGATCAGCACGCCGTCAAGCGCGATGGAGGCATCATATTTGGCGACGTTCTGGTACATACGGTTGAATGCCTCGCGTACCTCGTCAGCCGACTTGAGATTGAGGATCACCCCTCCTGCATCGCTCTTGTGCCCCAGCGCGGCGGCCTGCGCCTTCATCACCACCGGATAGCCGATGGCGTCGGCAGCCTCGGCAGCAGCATTGGCATCGGCGGCAAACTGGCTGGGTGGGAAAGCGATACCGGCGGGGGCCAGCAGCGCCTTGGCCTTGTATTCGGGGATCACGCCGCATTCATCGGCGAGGCCATCGAGCACGATCGGATCGGGCGTATTGTCGGTCAGGTCGCGCTTGGACAGGTCCGCCAGCCGCGCAATCGCGCGATAGGCGCGTTCGGTGGAGCGGAAATATGGAATGCCGGCAGAAGCCAGCCCGTCGATGTATTCCTGCGGCACGTTCGCGCCCTCATCGACACCGGCGAAGACCAACGGCTTACCCAGGTCGCCGCCTTCGAGCGCCTTCTGGATCGGCGGAAACTTGATCTTGGAGGTGATCGGGTCCGACTGGATGATCGAGGCGACAACGCTGCCGATCCGTTCATCTTCCAGCAGTGCGCGCAGCAGGTTGGTGTAGATTTCCGGTTCGCTGAGGCCGATGGCGGTAATGTCGGTCGGGTTCGAGACCGGCACAAAATCGGGCAGCACGGCGCGGATCTTCGGGCTGTTCTCGTCATTCAGGTCGATAAGGTCGAGGCCGATATCCTCGGCAATGTCGAAGGCGAGGCCGCGCAATGCGCCGCTTTCACCCAGCACTGCCATATTCGCGCCAGGCAGGCTGTCGCTCATCACCGCGATGGTGGAGATATCCGCCAGTTCTTCCAGCGTATCGGCAAAAATGATGCCTTCGCGGGAAAGCTTCGCCTTCATCAGCGCATAATCACCCGCCATCGCGCCGGTATGGGTGGCGGCGCTTTCCTGCGCCTTGTCGCTCTTGCCCGGGTGGAGCATGACGATGGGCTTGCCGGCAGCACGCGCGCGGCGGGCAGCGGCAATAAAGGCCTGCGGACGACGCAGGTTTTCGACGTACATTGCAATGACATGGGTGGCGGGATCGTCCACCAGCCATTCGACATAGTCCTCGACGCCTGATGCCGCCTCGTTCCCGGTGGAGACCGAGGTCGAGACATAGCAGCCGCGCGGATGCAGCGTGGTGGCGAGCACGGCGGCAAGCGCGCCCGACTGGCTGGCGATACCAACGGCGCGGTCATTCGGACCGGGCTGCTTCATGTTGGTTTCGACGAAAGTGAGCGGAATGCCTTCGACATAGTTTGTGCAGCCAAGGCAATTCGGACCTTCGATTATGATGCCGTATTCCTCGGAAATGCGCGCGAGTTCGGCCTGATCCTTCGCACCTTCCTCACCTGCTTCGGAGAAGCCCGCAGCATAGATCACCACAGCACCGCAGCCATTCTCGGCCAGAGCGCGCACCGTATCGATCACGAAAGGGCGGGGGATCGCCAACACGGCGCAATCGACGCCATGCGGCAGTTCCTGCGGGCCCTTGTAGACCTTCAGGCCCTGCAGCTCATCACGCTTGGGATTGACCGGATAGATGTCACCCTTGAACTTGTACTGCACGAGGTTGTTAAGCAGCGTGCAGCCCAATGCACCGTGGCGATCCGAAGCGCCGATAACGGCCACAGACTTGGGGCGCAGCAGGCGGTCGATCTGTTCATTGGTAAAGCGGCGGGTGCTCATTCTCGCTTCCTCTCGCACAAGCAAAACCCCGGCAACACCGGGGCACATTCAAGTTTGACGGTTCCCTAGAAAGAAGAAGCGGCGCGAACAAGTGTTCGCACCGCTCCGCATTTCCGAAAAATTAGTCTTCCGACTGGACCTTGCTCTTGTCGAAAGCACCAAGGCCGGGCTTGAAGGTCTTCTCGTCAAGGAACTGCTTGGTCGCCTCCTTGCGGGTTTCCCAACCGCCGAAATCGTTGAGCGCTTCCTGCGCACGGATCAGGTAATCCTCGGCATTGTCATAGGTCATTTCCATGACGCGGCGCATCGCCCACTTGGTGGCGCGCAAGGCCTGGCTGTCCTTCTTCTTGAGATTGTCGGCAATCTCCTGGACGCGGGCCTTGAGCTGATCGTGCGGAACGCATTCGGTGACGAGGCCCTGATCGGCAGCCTGCTGGCCGGTGAGGTTTTCACCCATCATCGCGTGATACATGGCCTTGCGGTAAGGCATCAGGTCGGCCGCAACCTTGGAGGCGCCGCCACCGGGCAGGATCGCCCAGTTGATTTCGGACAGGCCGAACTGCGCCTTGTCGGAAGCGACTGCAATGTCGCAAGCGAACAGCGGGCCATACGCGCCGCCGAAGCACCAGCCATTGATCATGCCGATCGTGGCCTTTTCGTACCAGCGCAGGCGTTCCCACCAAGTGTAGGCTTCGCGCTGCGCCTTGCGGACTGCGCCGAGCCCCTTGGCTTCGTTCTCACGGAAATATTCGAGCAGGTCCATACCGGCCGACCAGCTGTCGCCCTCACCCGTAAGGACCAGCACCTGCACGTCATCGCGGAATTCAAGCTCGTCGAGAACGATCTTCATCTGGCGATTGAGTTTGGGGCTCTGGCAGTTCTTCTTGTCGGGACGATTCATCGAAACCCAGGCAACACCGTCAATAACTTCATATTTGACGGTTTCTTCCTGCGGACGCGGATCTGGTTGTGATGGCATAGCCATGGTGAACTCTCCTCTAGGAATATCAATATGCGACCCGGCGCGACTCACCGGCGGCTTGAATTGCTATCGCTCATAGCGAAATGGATTGCTATAAGCAACAACAATTGTTACCAGACTCTTCATGCGCGATCCTTTGCCTGATTTTCCCGGATATTCTCTGCGCCGCGCCGCCAATGCCACCGCTGCGGAACTCTCCTCTCGCCTGGCGGAATTGGAGCTGCGCCAGGTCGATGCCTCGCTGCTGATCCTGATCGGGGAGAACCCCGATGTCACCGCCAGCGCTCTGGGTCGCCAGCTCGATATCCAGCGCGCCAATATGGTGCCGCTGCTGAAACGGCTGGAGGATGCCGGGCTGATCGATCGCAAGCCACTCGACGGCAAATCGCAAGGGCTGGTGCTGACCTCCGCAGGTGAAGAGAAGTGCAAGCAAGCGCAGGCCATCATCGAGGCGTTCGAAACCGAAATGCTGCAGCGTGTGCCAGAGCCACACCGGGAACATTTGCTGCCTGCGCTCTATGCCCTCTGGAATTAGGTGGGCTGATTTCCTAACCACCCTCTGACAAGGGAATCGGGAGTCAGCAATGCACGAACACGCCACGCATCCGGTAACGGCCGAATGGGCCGCCAATGCGAAGATCGATGCTGAAGCTTATGCGCTCAAATATCGCGCCAGCGTGGATGACCCCGACAGCTTCTGGCTGGGCGAAGCACAGCGGATCGACTGGATTCGCCAGCCGACCAAGATCAAGGATACCTGTTTCGATGCCGACGACTTCCGCATCAAGTGGTTCGAGGACGGCACGCTCAACCTTTCGGCCAATTGTCTCGATCGCCATCTGGAAACGCGCGGCGATGACATCGCGATCCTATGGGAGCCCGATCATCCCGATACGCCCGACCGCAAGCTGACTTACCGCGAACTCTACGAAGCTACTGCCAAGTTCGCGAATTTATTGAAGAACAAGGGCGTAAGGAAAGGCGACCGGGTCACCATTTACCTCCCCATGGTGCCCGAGGCCGCCGTAGCCATGCTCGCCTGCGCACGGATCGGCGCGGTGCATTCTATAGTCTTCGCCGGGTTCAGCCCGGACGCACTGGCGGGCAGGATAACGGACTGTGAAAGCACCATCGTCCTGACCGCCGACGAGGGCCTGCGCGGGGGCAAGACAGTTCCGCTCAAGGCCAATGTCGATGCAGCCTGCGCAAAGGCGAAAGTCGATACGGTCATCATGTTGCGCCACACAGGT
>CAJXLD010000101.1 GCA_913055595.1 uncultured Altererythrobacter sp. | reverse complement strand
TATGCAAATAGGCCCCGCGAATATTGATGTCTGTCTTGCGCCCGCGCATGAACAGCAACGCCGTCGCGGTGTTGATCACGATACCCACCCCCGCGACCCAGATCATCGTCCAGCCCTGCGGTTCGACCGGATCGATCAGCCGGTGCACGGTCTCGAACAAGATCGCGCCGATAGCGATCAGCAGCAGCGTAGCATTGGCGAGTGCGGCGAGGATGGTCGAACTCTTGAGGCCATAGGTGAAGCGCCCGCTGGGTGGCTTCCTGGCGGCAATGCTCGCCCCCCATGCGATCAGCAGCGCGAGGACATCGGACAGGTTGTGCCCCGCATCGGCAACCAGCGCCATCGATCCGGAGAGGAAGCCGAACACTGCCTCCACCACCACGAAGGCGGAATTGAGCACCACGCCAATGGCGAATGCGCGACCGAAATCGGCGGGCGCATGGCTGTGGTCATGGCCATGTCCTTGGTCGTGATGATGTGAATGCCCTAGCCCCAAGACTTGCCCCTTGCTCCTGCCTTTTTCCGCTGCCCGAATAGCCATGGATAGATAACGCAACAGCGCCCTATCGCAAGAAAAACTACAGACAATTCAATATGATATGGAATATCATCTGCACCATGTTATACTATAACATCAGTGCTGCAACCCCTAAGCGGCTGAAAGCTCTCGCCTATTCATAGACGCAGGCGTCGAGCCCGTCTCGCCGCACTGACGCAATGCGCGCTTCGATCGTGTTGCCATAGCGCGCAGTAAAACCACCCGGATTGACCGCTTCGCGCGTTTTCGGGCTGGGCAGGACGGCGGCGATGCGGCTTGCCTCGTCTCGGCTCAGACGCGCGGCGGAATGGCCGAAATAGCGTTGCGCTCCGGATTCGACGCCATAGGTCCCGATGCCCGTTTCCGCGACATTGAGGTAGACTTCCATGATCCGCCGCTTGGACCACAGCTTCTCGATCAGGAAGGTGAAATAGGCTTCAAGCCCCTTGCGGAACCAGCCGCCGCCCTGCCACAGGAACACGTTCTTGGCGGTCTGCTGGCTGATGGTGGAGGCACCACGCTGGCGGCGGCCTTCCTGCCGTTCCTCCCACGCCTGCTCGATCGCTTCGACATCAAAGCCCGAATGGCTGCAGAACTTGCCATCTTCCGCAGCGATCACGGCAGAGACCATATTGCGATCGATCCGGCTGAGCGGTTCCCAATCACGCGTGACCGGATTCTCGTCCAGCAGCATGGTGGCAGTGTAGGTCACCGGCACAAAACGGAACAGCAGCACCAGCACCAGGCTGAGCGCGATAAGGATCACGATGATCTTGGCTGTCCAGAATGCGATGCGGGTGGGCATGGGGCGCTCTTACAAGACCGTGCAGCTGTCGCGAAGCCACAAAAAAGGGCGGCAGGTCTTCCCTACCGCCCCATTTTCCATTGTCTGTCGATCAAGCCGCAGCAGGCATCAGCCTTTCGCCGGCAATGCGCTGCATCGCCTTCTGTAGCTTCTCGAAAGCGCGCACCTCGATCTGGCGGATGCGTTCCCGGCTAACGTCGTAGACCTGCGAAAGCTCCTCCAGCGTCTGCGGATTGTCCTTCAAACGGCGCTCGGTCAGGATGTGCTTTTCGCGATCGTTGAGCGATTCCATCGCTTCCACCAGCATTTCGCGACGCAGATCGGCCTCTTCGGCGTCAGCCACAATCGTGTCCTGCAGCGGACGATCGTCGGTCAGCCAGTCCTGCCATTCGCCCGAGCCTTCCTCGCTATTGCGCATGGGCGTGTTGAGCGAACCGTCGCCGCCCATCATCATGCGCCGGTTCATATTGACGACTTCCTGTTCCGGCACTCCGAGGTCAGTGGCGATCTTGCTCACCTCTTCGGGCGACAGGTCGGTATCGTCATAGGCTTCGAGTTGCTTCTTCATCCGGCGAAGGTTGAAGAACAGCTTCTTCTGCGCGGCGGTGGTGCCCATTTTCACGAGCGACCAGCTACGCAGGATGAATTCCTGCATGCTCGCCTTGATCCACCACATGGCATAGGTTGCCAGGCGGAAGCCGCGATCGGGCTCAAACTTCTTCACGCCCTGCATCAGGCCGACATTGCCTTCGGAAATGAGGTCGGACACCGGCAGGCCATAGCCGCGATATCCCATCGCGATCTTGGCCACCAGGCGCAGGTGCGAGGTGACGAGCTGCGCGGCGGCATCGGGATCCTCATGCTCGCGATAACGCTTCGCCAGCATGTATTCCTGCTCTGCCGTCAGCACGGGGAATTTCTTGATTTCGGCCAGATAGCGGTTGAGACCCTGCTCACCACCCAAGGCCGGTACAGTGGGTTTGTTGCTCACTTCTTCCCTTACCTTTCTTGCGTCGACCACATCTTGCAGGCCCCTGATGGGCACCATGCGCTCTGCAGCCACTTTTTTGGTTCGCCCTATATATACGAACAATACGTCATTTAGGACGCATTTCATCGATTTGAATATGCAGTTTCGTCGATCAATTGCCTTATATCTTCCGGCAGTTCGCTGCTAAAACGCATAAAGTTACCGGTGACCGGGTGTACAAAGCCGAGAATCGCCGCGTGGAGCGCCTGTCTTTCGAAGCCTAGGCGTTTGAGAACAGGGCGAATCTGCGCGTTTGCACGTCCATAGACAGGGTCTCCCAATAGCGAATGGCCGATTGATGCAAGGTGAACACGTACCTGATGTGTTCTCCCTGTTTCCAGGCGGCATTCGATCAAGGAACACCCATCCAGCTTCTGCAGGACCTTATAATGGGTGACGGCGCGTTTTCCACGCGAGGAATCCTTGGGCAGCACCGCCATCTTCTTTCTGTTGGCATCAGAACGTCCGATCCGTTGGTCTATCGTGCCCTGTGAAGGGCTCGGATTGCCGTTACAGACCGCCAGATAGGCCCTCTCGATCGAATGATCGGCAAATTGCGCGGCAAGGCCTTCATGTGCCTTGTCGCTCTTGGCCACGACCAGCAGGCCCGAAGTATCCTTGTCGATCCGGTGGACGATCCCCGGCCGCGCCACCCCGCCAATGCCCGAAAGCTGGCCCGCGCAATGATGCAACAGGGCATTCACCAATGTACCATCCTGGTTTCCTGCTGCTGGATGAACAACCATTCCGGCTGGCTTGTCGACCACCACCAGGTGCGCATCTTCATAGACGATCGGGATGGGGATATCCTGTGGATCAGCCTGTGGATTATCCGGGGGCGGAACATGGATAGAAAAGCTCGACCCAACTTGAGCTTTGGTTGACGCGCTGTTAGCTATCTTGCCGTCAAGCTCCACCTTTCCCGCGGCAATCAGGGCCTTCACCCGTTCGCGCGAAAACTCTGTGGCGTCGGCCAGCACCTTGTCCAGGCGGCCTGACTTATCCACAGTGCCGGAGACGGTCTGATGCTCTGTCATGCAGCCAATCCTACCGTTCTTGCGCGAAATTCAACAGTCCGTTCGTGGTGAGCCTGTCGAACCACGAATTAGCGGCCACCACGCGCGAGACGCGACAATTCATCCCACCTACGATCTATCAGGGCCTCCTTCTTCGCCCTGCTCCAACCCTTAATCTGGCGCTCGGCAGCCAACGCTTCCTCGCGCGTCACAAAGTCTTGCGACCAGACAAGTCTGACAGGCCTCCTATTCTTGGTGTAACCTTCGAACCTACCGGACTGGTGATCGGCAATACGGTGATCAAGGTTGTCAGTATGGCCGATGTAATAGGAACCATCGCCGCATAGAAGTATATATGCGAAGAACGCCATAAATAGACCGTAGCGAGAATTCGTCCTTCGACAAGCTCAGGACGAACGGAATAGGGATGTGCAAGCGAAGCTCAGGGTGAGCGGGGAGGAGGGGAGATGCAGGTTTCCGGGTCGCTTATGGAGACCCTTCGCAGGGAGGCCCAAGAAGCGCTCCCACAAGAATGCTGCGGCATCCTTCTAGGCATTGGCACGCGGGTCACCGAAATTGTTCCAACCGGGAATGTCCATCCCGAATCGGAAACGCATTTTGAAATCGACCCGCAGGCGCTGATCGACGCCCATCGCGCCGTGCGGAAAGGCGGGCCGCAGGTGATCGGTTATTATCATTCACACCCCACAGGCCCTGCCCACCCCTCCCAGACAGATCGCGCAATGGCCGCGGGCGACGGGATGATCTGGGCGATAATCGGCGCCGAAGGTGAAATCACCTTCTCGCGCGACGGGGCAGATGGCTTCGAAGCGCTTTCCTACAGCGTGACGCCCTCCTAACGCACTGGTCATGCGCACATTTATCTCGCAGATCGGACCGATCAGCCTGTTGCGGGTGGCGGGTCAGGTTTTTTCTCTTTAGGACGGTGTTAAATGTGTAAACCCAAGCTCGCGCGCGACAGGATAGAAAAGAAAGCCCAACAGGCACAATGACATCGCAAACAGACCTTGCCGCCCTCCTCTGCTCTCGCCTTTGCCACGACATGCTGAGCCCGGTTGGCGCCATCAACAACGGGTTGGAACTTCTTGCAGACGAGAAGGACCCGGAAATGCGCCAGCGTTGCCTCGAATTGCTGGAGCAAAGCGCTCGGGTAAGCGCGAACAAGCTCAAATTCTTCCGCTTGGCTTTCGGTGCCGCCGGCGGCTTCGGCGAAATGGTGCCGAGCGAGGAGCCTGAGCAGCTTCTTAACGCGCTCGTCGAGGCGAATGAGCGTCTGCAACTTGAATGGGGCGTGGTTGAACCCAAGCTGGCCAAGCCCGCGGTGAAGGTGCTGCTCAATCTCGCCGCAATCGGTCTCGATGCTCTGGTGCGCGGTGGTACGCTGACCGTGGGGGCGGAAACACGCGACGGGCAAACCGAGATCGTGCTGCGCGCCTCGGGACCGAAGGTTGCGTTCGACCAGTCCGTGGGCGATGCTCTTGACGGCAGCCTCGCCGAAGTTGCGCTGTCGGGCCGCACCGCTCCCGCCCATATGATCCGCCTGCTGGTGGAAGAAGAGGGTGGCAACCTGCAATATGCCAAGACGGACGAAGCGCTGGTCATGGGCGCGACCCTCCCGGCGCCGGAACTGATCGGCTAGGCATTGCGCCCATGTCCGACCCGCTTGTCCATCGCGAGATCGCTTCTCCCAACTGGAACGAGCGCAAGATGCCGATCAGCATGGTCGTGCTTCATTATACCGAGATGAAGCCGATCGAGAGCGCGATAGAGCGCATGTGCGATCCCGATGCGGAAGTGAGCGCACATTATCTGATCAGCGAGGAAGGCGAGGTGATCCGTCTTGTGCCGGATGACAAGCGCGCATGGCATGCGGGACTGTCCTATTGGCGCGGGCACAAGGATGTGAATTCGGCCAGCATCGGGATCGAACTCGACCATCCCGGCCATGCGCTGGGCTATCGCGCCTTCGAAGAGGCTCAGATCGAGGCATTGCTGCCACTGCTCGATCGTATCGTGAAGACCTACAATATCCCGCGCGCCAACGTGGTGGGCCATTCGGATATCGCGCCCGCACGCAAGGTCGATCCGGGCGAGCTCTTTCCGTGGGACAGGCTTGCGCGTTGCCGCCTGTGCCTGCCGCGCCCCGAAAAGCTCGAACTGGGCGATCCCTTCGACAATGACGGGGCATTCTACCTCGCTTTGGAACGCTTCGGCTATGATATCACTGACGGGCACAAGGCGGTGGAGGCCTTCCAGCGGCGCTGGCGGCCCGAGCGCATCAATGGCGAAATAGACGGGGAGGTGCGCGCGATCCTGTTCCAGCTGCTTCTTGATCGTGACCGCGGAAGCGCTAGATAGGCTCCGCCAGGGGGCCGGGCAGCCGCGTCCTTCGACAGGCTCAGGATGAGCGGGTTTGAAGGCCGAGGAAAGTCCGGGCTCCACGAAGCAAGGGTGGCGGGTAACGCCCGCCGAGTGAGGGCTTTCGGGCCTGAGATCAGGGAAAGTGCCACAGAGAGTATACCGCCGATGGCCCCTAAAGGGCACAGGCAAGGGTGAAAGGGTGCGGCAAGAGCGCACCGGGGTTCTGGTAACAGCGCCCGCATGGCAAACCCCACCCGGAGCAAGGCCAAATAGGGGTCTCGCGCCGAGAGGCAGGAGTGTTTCGCTCCGAGAGACCCGGGTTGGCTGCTTGAGCTGCGGAGCAATCCGTAGCCTAGATGAATGGCTGCCCCCGCAGCGCTGGTCGCAAGATACCGGTTGCGGGACAGAACCCGGCTTACAGGTCCCCTGGCATCATCTTTAGCCGCGATGGCGGGCCGCAATCTTGCCGCCCTCGCCTACCTCTGTCTCGATGTAGCGCCTTTCCGATCCCTCCAGCACCAGCGCGGTCAACCGTCCGCTCATATAGGCGCCCGTATCAATGCCGATGCGGTTGCCCAGATCCTGCGGCTCTTCTGCAATCGAATGGCCATGCACCACTACCTTTTCAAAGGCTTCGGCATGCGACAGGAATGGCTCACGAATCCAGCGCAGATGTTCGGGACTCTGGTCCGCCAGACCTGTGGCGGGATCGACGCCAGCATGGACGAAAACATAGTCGCCGATGCAGATCATGTCCTCGAAGCTTTCCATGAAGGCGCGATCCTCGCGTGGAACCATTCGTTCCATTTCCGCCTGCACCTCCTCCAGCTTGGGATCAACGAACAGGGCCTTGTCCAATCCGTAGCTCGCCAATGTCTGCTTGCCGCCATGCCGCAGGAAGTGCGGCAGGACTTTCCTGTCTGAAAAGCTCATAAGGAACATTTCCTCATGATTGCCGCAAAGAATGCGCACATCCCTCTCATTCTGCCACTTTCTCGCGCGGCGAACGACGCCTGCTGAATCGGCGCCGCGATCAACAAGGTCGCCCAAGAGAATGACGGTCGTGTTCGCTTGCGTGCTGGCCGCGTCGTCACGCTCGATGGCCTCGATCAGCACCTCGAACAGGTCGAGCTTTCCATGAATATCGCCCACCGCATAGACCCGCTCACCCACAGGCAAACACGGCTGTGGAGGTTTGCCAGCACCGAAAATGAGTGACTTCAGAAACTGCAACATGAGATATCACGGCTCCTGTATGCCATTGATAGATTGACGGCTTTGCGCAAAGTGATTCTTCCAAGTTGCCAATTTGCATGTCTACCACATGAAAGTGATGCCAAAAATCCACACACCTTCAGCGAAGCGGTGATAATTAACCAATAGACCTTGTGCGCCGCAACATCGATAGGCAGATATGCACCCGTGATTTCGGGAACCAGCCCGATGCAAAGAGGCTGGACCGTTGCCACGCAGGTGGGACGAGGCATTAGAATTTTTAACCTAGCAATTGAGGAAATTGCCCATGCTTACGTCCGTCCGCAGCCTGATGGCTGCTACTATCCTTGCCGGTTCCGCTTTCGTGGCCGCTCCTGCCGCTGCGCAAGACGATATCGGTGTTGAAATTTCCGCTAACGCAGCTGTTGTGAGCGAATATCGCTTCCGCGGCGTTGACCTGTCCGGTGGCGACATTGCCATTCAGGGCGGCATCGACCTTGGCCTTCCGGGCGGCTTCTATGTCGGTACCTGGGGCTCTTCGATCGATGAAACCTCCGTTGGTTACGGCCACACCGAGCTTGACCTTTACGGCGGCTGGGCGACCGATCTGTCCGACACGGTGTCCTTCGACATCGGCGTGATCGCTTACCTTTATCCGAACGCTGGCCCGGGCGATTTCGATTACATCGAATTCTACAGCTCGGTTGGCGTCACCGTTGGCCCGGCTGACCTGGCTCTGGGTGTTGCTTACGCACCCGACCAGGATTCGCTTGGCAGCACCGACAACTTCTACATCTATGGCGATGCCTCGGTTGGCGTCCCCAACACGCCGATCACGCTGAACGGCCACTGGGGTTACACCGATGGCTTCCTGACCTTCACCAACAACTCGAAGGCTTGGGACTGGTCGCTGGGTGCAGACGTTGCCCTGGGTGACACGCTGTCTGTTGGCGTTGCCTATGTCGGCGTCGAAGGCCGTCAGCTTCCGGGCTACCAGTTCGCTGACGACACCGTAGTCGTTTCGCTGTCCGCCAGCTTCTAAGCCCGGCACAAACAGCTAGAGATTGGGCCCGCGCCGGGAACGGCGCGGGCCTTTTCTTTGCAAAAAGTGGTGGCGAGACCGCGACAGCCTTCGCTATTCAGGTGCCAATTGCCGCCAGAGGGCGCATCGACAATCGGAGTTCCAGTCACCATGGCCAAATACCTGCACAGCATGATCCGCGTCAGTGATCTCGACGCCACGCTCGATTTCTTCAAGCTCATCGGGGTCGAGGAAGTCCGTCGCAAGGAATTCGAGCAGGGCCGCTTCACACTGGTCTTCCTCGCCGCCCCAGGACAAGAGGATGTGGCCGAGGTGGAGCTTACCTATAACTGGCCACCGGAAGATGGCAGCGAGGCGGAAAGCTACGATGGCGGGCGCAATTTCGGCCACCTCGCCTACCAGGTGGATGATATCTACGCGACCTGTCAGACGCTCGCCGATGCAGGCGTCACGATCAACCGCCCTCCGCGCGACGGCCATATGGCCTTTATCCGCACACCCGACGGGATCTCGATCGAACTGCTCCAGAAGGACGGTTCGCTGGAACCTCAGGAACCCTGGGCCAGTATGGAGAATGTCGGCAGCTGGTGACATCGCGCTTGCCAAAGCAAGCGGCGATCTCCACCTGACCTTTCCCATGGCGCAGCGCAAATTCCCCCAGGTGGTCATCATCGGCCGCCCCAATGTCGGCAAGTCGACCCTGTTCAACAGGCTGATCGGCAAGAAGCTGGCGCTGGTCGACGACC
>CAJXLD010000100.1 GCA_913055595.1 uncultured Altererythrobacter sp. | reverse complement strand
TACCATCGCCGAAAAGATCGGCGCGCGTGCGGCGGAACTCGGAATCTCGACCGTGGACTACGCGATGGCCTGGGTGCTGCGAAACACGTTCGTCAGGGCTGCCATCGCCGGGCCGCGCACAGAGGAACAATGGGACGCCTATCTCAACACGCTCGACGTAAAACTGGAGGATGCTGACGAAGCCTTCATCGATGGCCTTGTGCCGCCCGGCCATGCCTCGCAGGCGGGCTATTCCGACCCGGCCTATCCAGTCGAGGGGCGCTTGCAGAAGAGGTATTGATGGCTGGCCATGACAACATTCTGGGGCCAGACAAGCGGCCCTCCTTCTTCCCGGTCGAAGACGGGACGGACCGCTTGCAACCGCCACCCAACTGCAAGGGCATCGCCGTGCGCTTTGCCGCGCGTTCGCTTTCGGTGATGCAGAAGGAAGGGCTGGTCGCCTCCAGCTCATCGAAGCAGGTGTGGCGGCTGGTTTCGGATGAGGGCGCCTATCTCGACGGTTTCGATGAGGCGCCGTGTCCGCTAAGCTTTCTCACCACCGGCATGGTCTGCTCCTACATGACCGAACTGCTGGCGCTCGCCGAACAGCGTAGCATCGCGATCCGCGACGTGACGCTGGTGCAGGACAATTATTACACCATGAAGGGCAGCGCGCTGAAGGGCACGATGACCGGCGGTGCCAAGGATATCGACCTTGAAGCGCGGATCGATAGCGATGCCGATGCCGAGACCCTGCGCGCGCTCGTTTATGACGCGGTGGCCGCCTCACCGCTCAATGGGCTGATGCGCGGAGAGAAGGAAAGCCTTTTTACTCTCACGCATCACGATCGGCAGGTGATCCCGGACAAGGCCAAGCCCGTGATAGGCGATGTGCCGCCCGATCCAACCGAACTGATCGCAGGTTGCCAACCGCTCGACGCTGACGCTTGCATTCGCCGTTCGGGAATGAGCCCGATCACTGCAGAGGCAACATCCTCGCAAGGCTCCAGCCTCGCCGAAGAGCAGGACCGCACACTGCATGTGCGCGGCATCTGTACTTTGCGAAAGGATGGCGTGAAACAGGTTGAACAACAGCTCTTCAACCCGCATGGTTCGATCTTCCATTATCTGTGCGACGAGCAAGGTCGCGCGCCCGATGCTGCCAGCTATATCGCGGCGGGAATCGGCTTCTGCTTCATGACCCAGCTTGGCCGCTATGCGAAGATCGCGAAGAAGGACCTTGCCGCCTATAATATCGTGCAGGACCTGCATTTCTCTCCCGGCGGGGCGAGCGGAGGAACTGGGCAGGCAGGCAGCGCCGATCCGGTGGAAACGCATGTCTTCCTGCATTCCTCCGAGGACGACGGTTTCGCCCGCGCTGCGTTGGATATGGGCGAGCAGACCTGTTTCCTCCACGCCTTCTGCCGGACCGATTTGAGGGCGAGAGTACGGGTCCTTAAAGCGTGAAATTATCGTGGTATAAATAATTCATATCACTTTATGAATTACTACAAGTATTTGCTGGCCATATTGATATACGCCATGGTTAGGGTATCATCCCTATTCATGACCGAGCGAAGAACAGGAGACAGGGCCAGGATCAACGTCACGAGCGAGATTCGAGCTGCGAATTGCGCATGGGAAAAGGCTACTCTCGAAGACTTGTCCTGCAATGGCTTCCGGATGGGATGGAAGCCACGCTATCCGGTCGATAGCGAATTCTCGATCCGTTTTCCCGGACTGGAATTATTGCGCGCCCGCGTATGCTGGCACAATGACATGCGCATCGGGTGCGAGTTTGCCAAACCGCTCACCGATTTCGTGTTCGACCATATTGCCGCGAAGTACCAGAATTAGGGGTTCTTGCGCCTGGCCCGGGCATTGATTTGACTTCACCTCCGAAATTGCGAGGGTGCTAAGCAAATCCGGGAGGATATTACATGTTCAAAATGGCTGTGGCCCTTGCCTTTTCCACCTTCATCGCAACCCCGCTGGCAGCGGCTTCGGTCGACGATCTGCCGATCAAGTCAAGCGTGATGGGGACAGGCGAAACGATCATCTTCGTCCATGGCTGGACCTGTGACGAGACCGCCTGGGATGCGCAGGTGGCGCATTTCTCGAAAGACTACCGCGTGGTGACGCTCGACCTTCCCGGCCACGGTATCAGCGGCTCTCCTGCCAAGGAGGACTTCTCGATGGACCTTTTCGCTGCGGCGGTGGAAGCCGTGCGCGCCGAAGTAGGGGCGGACAAGGTGGTGTTGGTCGGTCATTCGATGGGAGGGGCGGTGATCCGCCAATATGCGGTCAATTACCCAGAACACGTGGCAGGGCTTGTCGCGGTGGATGGCCCGCTCGACATGCGCACAATGGCAGGTGTCAATTTTGGCGAACTCACTCTGGAAGAACGTCGAGGATTTGTTGAAAGCATGTTTGTCGAAGGCACGACGCAGGAAATCCGCGAGGAAATCCTCGATGTCATGCTTGGGACCCCGGAGGACACGGCGCATGGCGCGATGAACGCGATGTTCGATCCTGCCTTGCAAACCGATGATGTGATCTCTGCTCCCGCCTTCAGCATTGCCGCGGGAACATCCAACTTCACCTTTGGCGATAGCCAGCGCGAAGTGCTGACCGATTGGGATTTCACTAGCGTGCCAGGCACAGGCCATTTCCTGATGATGGAGAAGCCTGCGGAGTTCAACGCATTGCTTGAGGGTTTCCTGGAACAGCGGGCTGCTTACTAGCCAGGTCATGCTGGCGAGGCGGGTGAGCCTGTCTAATCCTGCTCCAGTTCCAGCCAGCCGGACATTTCAAGCGATTGGTTTTTGACCGCCAGTTCGGCGGCAGCGACCAGAGCTTCATGTGTCGAGAAGATGCAATCGCTCAGCGTGCGTTCTACCCCTTCGATTTCGGAAGTTTCATCATTACAGTCCGGGTTGAATATCTCTATGGTTCCGGGACGTGTGCGGGCAACTCCCAGAAGATTGTCTTCGCTACTGGTCCCTAACATTTGCAGTGCGTGCCATTCCGGCCTGATCTGCGTGGCAAAGACCAGCACAACACCATCCTCGACCGGATCTTCCCAAGTATAGCCGCCTCCGGGAAGCTTGGTCAGGATGATGTCCTGCACATCGCCGTCGCTGTGGTAGCGATAGACGCCGCTTTCGATCGGTTGCGACCTTTCCTCTCTCGGGATCAGAATGCCCGAAGCAGAGGCCCAACAACCGGAAAGCATGAGGGCTGCGGTCGATATCAGGATGATCTCGAAGCATTTCCTGGCAGTTGGCATTGCATATCTCCCCGTCTTCGATTTCAGCGCGCTGGCAAGCCATTCCGCAAGCTAGAGGGGCGGCTCAATCGCTCAGTATTACTCCTTGCTTTTCGCCTCGTATACCACATTGCCCACTGCGGTGTTGCTGGCAGGGACGCGGTAGAAGCGGTGCTTTTCCTCCACCCCGTATCCCAGCGCGCCGCGCATGGCGAGCCACATGATCAGCTCGATCCCCTCGGTGCCCGTCTCGCGCAGATATTCGAGGCGGGTAATCGGGATCAGCTCGTCAGGGTCGTTGGCGAGCAGATCGAGGAAGCGCTGGTCCCATTCTTCGTTGATCAGGCCGGCGCGCGAACCGTGGAGCTGGTGGCTCATGCCGCCCGTTCCCCAGACCTGTACGTTCAGGTCCTCCGGGAAGGTCTTCACCGCATTGCGAATCGCTTCGCCCAGCTTCCAGCAGCGTTCGCCCGACGGAGTGGGAAATTGCGAGACATTGACCGCAAAGGGGATGACCTTGCAGGGCCATTCCTCCGGCTGGCCGAAGACCAGTGACAGGGGAACAGTGCAGCCGTGATCGACATCCATGTCATTGATCAGCGTGATGTCGAATTCGTCGATCACCAGCTGTTCGGCGATATGCGCGGCAAGATCGACATGGTTGTGCACCACCGGCACCGGGCGGCGGCCCCAGCCTTCATCGGCTGATTGGAAACTGTCGGCAAAGCCCATCGCGAATGTCGGCACGATATCCAGCATCAACGCAGAGGCGTGATCATTGTAGAACAGGATCACCACATCGGGTGTGTTATCCTTCGCCCACTCCTTGACGTATTCGTATCCGTCGAACACCGGCTTCCAGTAAGGGTCCTGCGTCTTGCCCAGATCGATCGCGGCGCCGATTGCGGGCACATGGCTGGTGGCGATGCCTGCAGTGATACGGGCCATCAGTTTTTGTCCCTGATCGAACGGATGCCTTCGGGGCTGCGACCGCCTTCCAGCATCATCTGCGCATATTCGTCAGCCGACATGCCGGAAGTCGTACTGACGGCCTTCTGGGCGCTAAGGCCATCGGTGCTGGCAAGTTTGACGAGGAAATACATGTTTCCGCCCAGCTCGATCAGCTTGTTGAGGTCACGATCGAGCACGCCTTGCTTCTGTTCGGGCGTCATATTGAACTTGTCGAGATAGGCGCTTTCATCGGCGCGGAATTCGTCGCGGTTTTCAGCCTTCATCAGGCTCATGCAGAATTTGTGAAGGTGGTAGGCTTCGCGGCTTCGCTTGGCGGTGAAGACCTTGGTTCCGGGTATGTCTTCCAGATCAGCGAGGGGGTAGAGCCTTTGTCTTGCCATGGATCGACCTCTTGTGATTGTTCGGCGACCCTAACATTCGCGCCGCCTCAGCGATAGCCCAGATACCAGTTCCTGGCCGCTTCTCGCGCAGCGCCTTCCTCACCCGGATCAAGGCCATAATCGATGATCTCGCGCGTTTTGAGCAGGATTTCCTCGTCGAGCGGATCGTAGAATTCGATGCCTGCGAATTCGTCCTTTACCCATACGACATGGCCAAAACCTTCAAAATCGAGCCAATAAAGGACGACATCGTCACCTGGTTTGAGCGGGACAGAAGGACGCAAGCGGGCCCCCGAGCGCGAAACATCGCACAGGCTGGCCTTGGGATGACCATCGAGCGTGAGCAGCTGCGCGGATAATTCTACCCGCAGCCGCCCCGCCTTTCGGCGTCCAGTTTGCGGCATAGGCACAACTCTCCCGAGTTGGGAATATACCACAAAAGCTTGAAATAGGGTAATTGGGGGGCTCGGAAACTTCAGATCCGTGTGGCACGAGCGTCAGAACGAAAAAGGCCCGGCGTGAACCGGGCCTTTCACTAGAGATGTCGGATGGGGATGTCTCAATCAGCGTTCGGATCATTCCCAATAGGCGCGCCCGTTGCATCCACTTGCGGGCCGGGGATGGCGGTAAGAGTGTGGATCTGGCGGAATTTGCCATCGATATAGCGGAAGGTGTGGCTGTCCGGACCACCCGTTTCCGAGCTGCCGAAGCGCATGAAGACGTTGATGACGCCCTTCTCAACGTCGATCAGGTAGTCGCGATTGGTGAGGTAGAGCACGCCGGGAGGCATGCCCAGTTCACAGCTCGCATGCGGATCCCCTGAACGATTGGTATAGGCACCGCCTTCCAGTCGCGCGCAAGGCGTGCCCCAAGGAATGTCGGTGAACTTGTCCATGAAACCGTCGAGATAGGCATTGGCGCCGCGGATCATTTCGGCCGGATCGGTGAGCTGGTACTTGAACAGGTCGGACCAGTCTTCCTGCTGCGTGTAATGCAGATAGGCGTCGGCATTGAACAGCCAGTCACCTGTTGTGGTGACGATGGAGTCGACGCGGTAGATTTCACCTTGATCGACGAACAGGCGTGTGCCGATGACATAGGGGGTCGGACCCGTCACGATGATCTCGGTAAAGGTCTTGCACCGCAGCGGATCATGGAAGCTCATGTCATGGTCGATTTCGAGCGGGGTGTTCCACAGGCCGCCTTCGGCACCAACCGTAGTCATGTTCTCCAGGTAATTGGCATTGGAGACGATGGGCAGGCTTTCCAGGCTGCCCCGCCGCTGACCTTCGACGTAGGCGTCGGTGAGCGCTTTGAGCTCGTCCTTGGTGCAGGTCGGTCGGTCGACGCGCGGCGCGAGGCCTTCGACGCCGGGCCGGGCCTGCGCCATGACCGGCGATGCGGTGGCGATTGCAGCAAGCGATGCTGCAACCAGTGCTACTTTCTTCAACATTCCAAATTCTCCCCCAGAAGTTCGATCAGCGGACGTCCACAGGTTCTTCGCTGCGGCATTGTTCGTAAGTGCTCCAGCCCGAACAGACGCCATACGGCCCGCGGATAAAGATCGCTTCGATGCGGCTGATTTCGCCGTTTTCGACCTTGAACAATTCGCCCAGCTGCCAGGTCCAATTGATGTTGCGGTGATCGAAGAAGGCGAAGGCAAAGACTACGCCGCGCTCGATATATACGGCAACGATGCGGCGATCTCGAATGGAAGTCACCACGCCGATAAGGGACGTTTCGAACTGGCCTTTGCAAGTCTGGCGGTTCGGGTTCTCCGGATCGGGCGGGCTTACGACAGTGATGCCGTTTTCAAGCCGCAGGCAATCATCGGTAAACGGATAATAGTCATTTCCCGTGTTTCGCTCGACCGCTTCGAAGTAGGCGTTCGCTACCTCGACCAGTTCGGCGCGCGTATGGCGTTCATCCTCCGGCACGGGCTGGAGGTATCCTTCCCACGGACTGCCCAGCGCTTCCACGGCCTCGCCTGTGGGAGGCCATGCGCCCGGAGCCGGCTCTGGTGCCGGACCAAGCGGTCGGTCGGGGCGTGCAACGATCTGTTCGACTTCGCTGATCTTGCCTTCGCGATTGACGCGCAAGCGTAGCGAAATGCCCACGGGATCGGACGGCAAATCCGGCCCGGTGGCGGAGCTGCCCGCGGTTTCGCGCACAGTCAGCAAGGCGGCAACCTGTCCGGTGACAACGTCGGGAACGATCAGGCGATAGCCTTCCGTGCCAGAGGCAGTTGCCCACAGCCCTTCGTTTCCAAACGGCATCTGCATGCCATTTTCCGTGAAGCGGACATGCGAGGCGAAGATCTCGCTGGAGACCTCGCCATCGACCATGGCCTGCACATAGTTCTCGACGGCTGCCTCAAGACACTCGCGCATGCAGGTGTTGGGCTCCATTTCCAGCGGTACCCCGGCGACCTGCGCTTGCGCAGGCATGGCAAATGCGGTGGCGGCGCCGATGGCGGCGGCCATAGCTGACGTACGAATCTTACTGAACATGCATTCCCTCCCTGTTTCCCATTGGCTGGAATAGACCATGCAGGCGCGTCTGCGACCAGCCCTTTAATTGTAATGTAATGTGCCAGCCTATGTAGCTTGCCGACGCGCAACCAACATGCCGCCAATCACGCCGCCCACGACCTTGAGTCCATGCGCCAGCAGATAGGCGGGGCGCACACTACTCTCGAAATCGAAATCGGCCACCGCGCCCTGCATGTAGAGCGTCAGCGCGACATATAGCGCGATCCCCCACAGCCCGGCGATGAGCCCGTTGAGCACGGGGGCGCTGGTTCCTTTGCCGCACCAATATCCGGCGGGGATGAAAAGGATCAGCGCGAGGGGCGGGATCAGCCAGTTCAGCGCCTGTGTCGGGTCCTCCATCGTGGCAAAGAGCGCCATGGTCGGAATAACCAGCCCGACCTCCACCAGTAGCGCGGCAACCAGCGGACGCCCCCAGCGGATGCGTGGCAAGTCCTGTTCAGCCATTGAACCTCTCCCCCAAGTGTAGTCTCGAGAAGAAGACTAGCGCGCGTGCGGGCTGTTGGCGAGCAGATCGTCGACCACGCTCGGATCGGCCAGCGTCGATGTGTCGCCCAGATTGCCTGTATCGTTCTCGGCGATCTTCCTGAGGATGCGGCGCATGATCTTGCCCGAGCGGGTCTTGGGCAGACCTGGTGCGAACTGGACCACGTCGGGCGTGGCGATGGGGCCGATTTCCTTGCGCACCCATTGCACCAGTTCCTTGCGCAACTCCTCGGTCGGCTCAATACCTTCCATGGTGGTGACATAGGCGTAGATGCCTTGCCCTTTGACGTCGTGCGGCATGCCCACCACGGCTGCCTCGGCCACGGCGTCATGGTCAACCAGCGCGCTTTCGACCTCGGCGGTTCCCATGCGGTGGCCGGAGACGTTGATGACATCGTCGATGCGGCCGGTGATCCAGTAATAGCCATCCTCGTCCCGCCGACAGCCGTCGCCGGTGAAGTACTTGCCGGGGTACTGGGTGAAGTAGGTCTGGATGAAGCGGTCGTGATCGCCATAGACGGTGCGCATCTGGCCGGGCCAGCTGTCGAGGATGACCAGAGCGCCCTCGGTCGCGCCCTCAAGGATATGCCCGTCAGCGGGATCGACCACCGCAGGCTTCACGCCGAACATGGGGAAGGAGGCAGAGCCGGGCTTCAACGCATGCGCGCCGGGCAGGGGGGTTATCATGTGGCCACCCGTCTCAGTTTGCCACCACGTGTCGACGATCGGGCATCGCGCATCGCCCACCACATTGTAATACCAGTCCCACGCTTCGGGATTGATCGGCTCGCCAACCGAACCAAGAATTTTCAGGCTTTTACGGCTGGTTCTTTGCACCCATTCATCGCCTTCGCGCATCAGCGCGCGCAGGGCGGTGGGGGCGGCGTAGAATTGTTCGACCTGGTACTTGTCGACTACCTGCCAGAAGCGGGAGAAGTCCGGATAATTGGGCACGCCTTCGAACATGAGCGAAGTCGCGCCATTGGCCAGCGGGCCGTAAACGACATAGCTGTGCCCGGTGACCCAGCCGATATCCGCCGCACACCAGTAGATCTGGCCGGGGCGGTAATCGAACACATATTCATGCGTCATGCTGGCCCACACGGAATAGCCGCCGGTGGTGTGCAGCACGCCCTTGGGCTTGCCGGTGGAGCCGGAGGTGTAGAGGATGAACAGCGGATCTTCCGCGTTCATT
>CAJXLD010000099.1 GCA_913055595.1 uncultured Altererythrobacter sp. | reverse complement strand
GGCGGGATAGGATCGGGTCATATCGCCTGCGCTCCTGCCGCAAAATGCATCCGAGGGCAATTAAACACCCGTTCAGCGCACCTGCTGGCGATTTTCCAGCCTGTCGATCTCACGCAGTTGATCTTCTTCGCCATCGAGATCGGACACGAGCGACGCAAGTGCCGCACCGGGCTCCACCTGTTCGAGCACAGCAATCTGCGCGCGGAAATCTGCCAGTTCACGTCCTTCCAGCTTCTCACGCGTGACAAAGCGGACGCTGGCTGGATCGATCTTCTGGTCACCGCGATACATTTCATAATGCAAATGCGGACCGGTGGAGAGGCCGGTGGATCCGACATAGCCAATCACCTGCCCTTGCCTCACCTGCTGCCCGCGGTTCACGGCAATGCGGCTCATATGCGCATAGCCCGTGCCGAGATTGCCCTGGTGCCGCAGCCGCACATAATTGCCATAGCCGCCATTGCGCCCGGCGAATTCCACCCTTCCATCGCTGGCGGCATAGATCGGCGTGCCATGCCCTGCGCGGAAATCGAGACCGCTGTGCATGCGGCGGTAACCCAGGATCGGATGGCGGCGCATGCCATAGCGCGATGTTATGCGGCCCGGCACCGGGGCCATCAGGCCTTCGCGTCGCACACCGTCTCCTGACGCTTCGTAATAACTCCCGGCGCGGCCCCAGCGCATCAGGCGGCGGCGCGGCTCGCCATCGCGCAAAATGGCCGCATAAAGCACATCGCCCACCTCGATATCGCCCGTCGCGGCGCGCTTGTAATCAACGATCAGGTCGAATTCGTCCTCCGCACCAATTTCACGGTTGAGGTCAAGCTCGTTGCTGATCACGCGAATGAATTGTTGCACCGATTTCGTGGGCGCCCCAGCGGAACGGGCCGAGCGATAAAGGCTTCTTCCAATCTTGCCGCGAATACGCAGCGGCGTGGCATCGACCATGATCGGGCGCGGATCGAGCACCAATTGCCCATCGCGTCTCTCGACTGCCAATTGCAGGTCGAAACGCGCACGGAAGGAAAGCGAGTCCAAAGGACGGGGCTCGCCTGCGGCAAGTCTACGTCCCAGCGTGATGTCCACCTGCGTACCCGACTGGATATCGGCGAGCGGGATGGCATCGCCGACCATGCCGGCAATCTGCGTCGCCTCCGCAGCACTCACGCCGGCACGGCGCAGCATACGGTCGAAGCCGTCGCCTTGTGCGAGCGTGGCGACAAGATCGATGCGCGGGCGTTCGGGAGCGCTGGCGAGCGGGATCACCGCCTGCGTCGCACCCATATGGCGGCCGCTATCGGCGCCATAAGCCAAAGGCATGATCATCTGGCTACGGAATTCGTCGCGTACATCCTCGTCAATCGACATGGCTGGCGCGGCCTCCACGTCGGAAAAGCCGGGCCAGCCGGCCAGGGCGATTGCGGTTAGCCCGACCAGCGTGGCGACACCGCGCAGCCAGCGCTTCGAACCGATATCGCGTGCCAGGTCCGGAGCGATATCGGATCCTGCGAGTTTGAGGGAGGCCTGCTCACGCCACTCGTGATAGCGTTCGGCAAATCCGGCAACGCGTCGCTGACGATGTGAATGCTCCGGCTGGTCCTCGCACAGCGACATTTGCGCAGGCGGGAAGGCGCCGTTTCCCGGCGTGCTTTCGCCCTGATTGTCGCGATCAGTGAACAAACGCGCCCTCCTTGCGGCTGCGCTTTTTCCGTCAGTCTCGCCGCGCGATACCGCGCTGGCCCCTTCGGGGCCGATTTCTGGACTCCAGCCCTGCGCGCATAAAGTAAATTCCGCCTTAACAGCGACAAAACGAGTCCTCCGAGCGCCGAACCGAGTCCTGACTTATGCACAGGCGTCACATATCTGCGCTGTTGGTCAGCGGTTGCGCACCATCCCGGGTGCCGCCACATAATGAATCACAATGCACAAGCATGCATCCGAAAGCCGAATTCGCGCGATCCTGGGGCCGACCAATACCGGCAAGACCCATCTGGCGATCGAGCGCATGTGCGGCCATTCGAGCGGGGCCATCGGCTTTCCGCTGAGGCTGCTGGCGCGCGAGGTCTATGACAAGGTCTGCACCATCAAGGGCGAAAGCCAGGTCGCGTTGATCACCGGTGAGGAGCGGATCGAACCGCCCACGGCGCGCTACTTGTTATGCACCGCCGAAGCCATGCCGAGGGATGGCGGCAATCGCGCCTTCGTCGCGCTGGACGAGGCGCAACTGGCCGCCGACCGCGAGCGGGGGCATATCTTTACCGACCGGCTGCTTCATGCCCGTGGGCGCGAAGAGACCATGCTGCTCGGCTCGGCCACGCTCGAACCCATGGTGAAGGCGCTGGTTCCGGGCGCGGAAATAGAGGAACGGCCGCGCTTCTCGACGCTCAGCCATGCGGGCTCCAGCAAGCTCTCGCGCCTGCCGCCGCGCAGCGCAGTGGTCTGCTTCTCGGTAGAGGAAGTCTATCGAATGGCAGAGTTGCTGCGCCGCTTTCGCGGCGGTGCGGCGGTGGTCATGGGCGCGCTCAGCCCGCAAACGCGCAACCGGCAGGTCGAGCTTTTCCAGTCGGGTGAGGTCGATTACATCGTCGCCACAGATGCCATCGGCATGGGGCTCAATCTCGATGTCACGCATGTGGCCTTCGCCTCGCTCACAAAGTTCGACGGCGTACGCCAGCGGCGGCTTGATCCAGCAGAAATGGCGCAGATCGCGGGTCGGGCGGGCCGACACCAGCAGGACGGGACGTTCGGCACATTGTCCGGGCAGCGCGGCCGGGAAGTCGAATTCAGCGAGAAAGAGGTCTATGCGATCGAGCAACATCGCTTTGCTCCGTTGGCCCGTCTCTATTGGCGTGAGGCGCAGCCGCAGTATGCCTCCATCGAAACGCTGATTGCCGATCTGGAGCGAAAACCGAATTTGCCGCAACTCACTCTCGCGCCGGAAGCTATTGACTTATCTGTATTAAAGCGCTTGGCTGAAAACCATCAGATCACCCATGACGTCACGACACCCCATCTGGTCCAGCGCTTGTGGGAAGCCTGCCAATTGCCCGATTTCCGGCAGCAGGGGCCTGACATGCATGCGCGTTTCGTCGCCCGGCTGTGGCGTGACCTGCAGAAAGGCCATCTGGGCGCGGACTATGTAGCCGCACGGATTGCGGAGTTGGGAGAAACACGCGGAGATATCGACATATTGCAGGGTCGGCTCGCCGCGGTCAGAAGCTGGGCCTATATCTGCCAGCGCCCGGACTGGGTGCTTGCCCGCGACGAAATGGCTGCGCGGGCACGCGCGGCAGAGGCGAAACTGTCCGATGCCCTGCACCAGAGGCTGACGGAGCGTTTCGTCAATCGCCGCACTGCTGTATTGATGAAAGGCATGGGAAAGGATGCGGGGTTGATCCGAGTGGAATTGGCCGATGATGGTCAGGTAAGGGTTGAGGACCATGTGATCGGTCATCTCGATGGCTTTCGCTTCATCGTCGATGGCGAAGCCGACAGCGAGGAGCGCAAGTTGCTGCTCGCAGCCGCCGAAAAGCACATGCCGCAATTGCTGGCGCAAAAGGCACAGGCGCTGATTGATGCCGAATTGGGTGATTTACGGATAGAGCGTGGTGCGATCATGCAGGGTGACAAGCCTGTGGCGCAGCTCGAATCCGCCAGTTCTCCCACCCGTTTCCGCGTTGTGCTGGAAAAACAGTTGACAGCGCTTGATCCCGCACATCGTTCACGCCTGCAGGAAGCGCTCGAGCATTGGCTCGAAGGCCAGCTGGCTCCGCTCGCTCCTTTGCGGGCGATCGAAGAGGCTGCGCAGGATCCCGAAGCGGGTAGCGAGGTGCGCGCGCTGTTGCTGACTTTGGTGGATCGCAAGGGCACTGTGCGGCGCGAAGAGGCAGGGCTTGCGGTCATCCCTAAGGAGAAACGGCCCTACATGCGCAAGCTGGGCGTATTGATCGGCTCGCTCGATGTCTTCATGCCCGCCATGCTCAAGCCCGCCCCGCGTAAATTGCTGCATGAGCTGGGCGTCGATCGCCGCCCCTTGCGTGAAGCGATGGAGGCTGTGATCGAGGGTTCCGACCGCCTCCCGGCCGGATATTGCCGCGCCGGAAACCAGGCCGTGCGCATCGACATGGCGGAAAAGCTGATCCGCGCCGCGCATGAGAAACGCGTGAAGATGCAGGGCAGAGCTTTCACCGTCGACACCGCGCTGCCGACATCGATGGGACTGCTGTCGGAGAACTTCGAGAAGCTGATGCGCGATGGCGGCTTTCGCCCTGGAGAGGACATTGCGCTGGCGGACGGTATATTCGGTCCTCCGCCACCGCGCCCGTGGAGCTGGCGCCCCCCGCGCAAGGACGCTGCCCGCAAACATCGCGGCCACAAGGGGCAACGTTCGGGCAAGGGACCTCGCGGTCAGAAGCAACGGGGCCGGCCACAAGGCGATCACCGCCCCGCCACCAGCAAGGGCGCCTTTGCCGGCCTGGCGGATTTGCTCGGCTAGGCGCGTTTCGCCGATGCGGATGGACCTGCTGCTGACGCGCCTGCGTTTCGCCAAGAGCAGGTCCATCGCCCAGGCCCGCATCGCCGAGGCCCATATGCGCTGCAATGGAGCGCGGGTAACGCGACAGGATCACGATATTGCCGTGGGCGATGTGCTGACCATGCCGCATGGCCGGTCTGTGCGTGTGATAGAAATCCTTGCTTTACCCGAACGGCGCGGTCCGGCAGCAGAGGCACGGACATGCTATCGCGTGCTTGACGCTGGCGGTTCAATCGCCATAGCAGGGCAAAAGCCGCCTGCAGCGGCACTGGATTGAAGGGATTTCGCAAAAATGACCTATGTCGTCACCGACGCCTGCATCAAATGCAAATATACCGATTGCGTCGAAGTATGCCCGGTCGACTGCTTCTATGAGGGCGAGAACATGCTCGTCATCAACCCCAGCGAATGTATCGATTGCGGCGTGTGCGAACCCGAATGCCCGGCAGAAGCCATCTTGCCCGACACCGAAGGCGGCATCGAACAATGGCTTGAAGTGAACACCAAGTACTCCGCCGAATGGCCCAATATTACCGAAAAGAAGGATCCGCCTGCAGATGCGGATGATTTCAAGGGCCAAGAAGGCAAGTTCGAGAAGTTCTTCTCTGCTGAACCGGGCGAAGGCGATTAGTTCTCATAACTAATTGATATTATTGTAGTTTTATTTTTCCGCGGTGTGTGAATACCGCGCGCGACGCCCTGCGTTCGGGCGGGACTGGTAATATTGTTACGAATCTGTTATATAATCGTTCGACCGATCCGCCTCACAAGGTGAAGCGGGAAGACAGGAAGGCAGGTTACCCCCTCTCAGCTTCGACCGATTGAACATTTGCCGCCGATGGGTCGTGCGGTGGATATTCGCGTCGCTGGGCAAATGACCTGACCGGCAGTGAAAGGATTGTTCATGGCAGCCAATGCCCCCGCCTTTGATGTAGGTGATTACGTTGTTTACCCCAAGCACGGCGTCGGCCGTGTGATCGAGTTGCAGAGCGAGGAAATCGCCGGCATGCAGCTTGAGCTCTACGTCCTCCGTTTCGAGAAGGAACGCATGACCCTGCGCGTTCCGGTCAACAAGGTCGAAAGCATCGGCATGCGCAAACTTTCCAGCGACAAGACGCTGAAGGAAGCGATGGAAACACTGAAGGGCAAGCCCAAGGTGAAACGCACCATGTGGTCGCGCCGTGCCCAGGAATATGAAGCCAAGATCAATTCGGGCGACCTTGTGTCGATCGCCGAAGTGACGCGCGACCTGTTCCGCCCGGAAGACCAGCCGGAACAGTCCTATTCCGAACGGCAGATTTTCGAAGCGGCCTCCAGCCGCCTGGCGCGTGAACTGGCGGCCATGGAGAAGACAGATGAGCCGACGGCACTGACCAAGATCCTCGACGTGCTGAAGGAGCATGCTCCGCAGTATTACGAGAATACCGAAGACGCCTGAGCGGGACATAACCGCACTTCAAAGGCACCAAAGGGCCGCTCCGGAATTCGGGGCGGCCTTTTTCGTGGCCTAGCATGATGGCGCAACGAACCCGGCGAACCCGCAACAGTGATCGACAAACGTATTTGCGCGAAAACCGCAGTTCCTGTATTATTACCTTAATACACAGATACAGGACAAGATTATGCGACACAGACATGGCGGCATGAATTTCGACAAGTTCCTCCGCGACATCGGTCCCGTCGTTGCGGCAGCCGCGGTTGGCGGCGTGATGGCTGCGGCCTGCAAGAACAAGAAGTTCGATTTCGACTGGGATGGTCCGGATTGCGGGTTTGGCAAAGGGTTTGGCAGCAAGGCCGGCGTTCCGCTGGAAGAACTCGACATGGGCGATGAAGTCCCGAGCGAGCTTGTCCTTGCCGGGGCGGACAGCGTTGTGATTACCGAAGGTGAGGATTTCGCGATCGCGATCCAGGGCGATGATGATGCCAAGGAGGCCTTGCGCTTCCGGCTGGAAGGCGGCGCCCTCCATGTGGCGAGCGAAAACAGCAGCTGTGACGGCGAGGGTATCGCAACGATTAATGTAACCATGCCCGCGCCTAGCAAGGTGACCATCGCCGGATCGGGCGAGATTGCGGTTTCAGACCTGGCCAGCGACGCAGAAATCAAGATCGCGGGTTCCGGACAGATATCGGTGCTCGATGTGGATTGCGAGGCCCTGCACGTGAAGATCGCCGGGTCGGGCTGTTTTACCGCAGGCGGAAAGACGAAAGAGCTTCATCTCTCCATTGCTGGATCCGGCCATGCGGATATGTCCGGCCTCATTGCAGAGGAAGCCAAGGTACATCTTGCCGGGTCGGGAAGCTCCACATTTGCCTGCGATGGCGAAGTGGATGCCAAGATCATGGGTTCGGGCAGCGTCACCGTTCGCGGCAGTGCCCGTTGCCGGGTGCATTCCTTTGGTTCGGGCGAGCTCGTTTGCGAACCGCGAGAGGATGAAGCGGCATAAATCAGCCACGTTCACGGCCCGATAATGTTGCGCAGGTCATTGCCGTCGCAGGGAAATTTGCGATAGGACGCGTGCATGCGAATTTACACCGTGATCCTGGCCGCCTCTGCCCCGCTCGTGCTGAGCGGCTGCGTGGTGAAGACCGTAGCAGATGTGGCCACCGCCCCGGTAAGGGTCGCGGGCTCAGCCGTCGACATGGCCACGACAAGCCAATCCGAAGCGGACGAAGCGCGCGGTCGCGAGATTCGTCGACGCGAGGAGCGGCTGGGCAAGCTCGAACGCGAATATGCCGAGCTGGCCGATGACTGTGACGACGGCGATGACGAGGCCTGCCGGGAGGCCATCGCCGTGCGGCGCGAGATGGATGCGCTGGTTCCGACCGTTCCGGTGGAGCCGGACGAACGATAGAAACGCACCGAAGGGGGACCGAAGAGAGTGGCTGGCGAAAAACCGAAGCTGACAAAGAAGGAAATTGCCTTCGCCGTGGGCGCTGGCATCGTGGCCACGGGGCTTGCCGCCATTGCGATGGAGGACAACTTCGACGTCGTCGGTTACACCGAGCCTCCCGCAATCATGGCCAATGGTCCCACCGAGATGACCTACGATGTCGCCGATTTCAACGAGATCTGGCTCAATGGTCCGCAAGATGTCGTCGTCACCTATGGCGAAGAATTCTCTGTGCGCTCGGAAGGCTCGGCTCTTGCACTCGGTACGTTGCAGGCTCGGGTGTCGGGAGACCGCCTGACAATCGGGCCACCGGAAGGGTTCAACATGGGCAATTGGCAAATGCTCAGGAATGCCACCTTCTACGTCACCATGCCCTCTCTCAGCGCAGTGGAATTGACCGGTTATGGAGACATGCAGATAGACCGGGTGGAAGGGGAGCGATTCTCGGCAGCCATCGCTGGAAGCGACAGCACACTGGAAATTGCCGATATGGTAGTCGATGAGGCTGAGATTACCATCGCCGGATCGGGCGAGATCAGCCTTGCCGGCGAGGCGCGAGAAGCGCGCTTCTTTATCGGCGGATCGGGCGACATCAATGCGGAGCGCCTGCAAAGCGAAACGGCCAACATCACAATTGGCGGATTGGGCGATGTCAGCCTTTCTGTGTCCGATGACGCGCGTATTGCCATCGGAGGACGCGGCGATGTCGATATCCACGGCCGTGCGACATGCTCGGTCACCCAGGTAGGCGGAGGCGATGTTGACTGCGGACTTCCTGTGCTGCCGGGCATGGAAGCAGATGCCGCGGTCGAAGAAGAAACCGCCGAAGGTGAAGCGGGCTAACGGTTCAGGCAGCCGCCCTTTTCAGTCGATCATGGATGGCGGCGCCAATTCCCGCTCTAGGGATGGTCGCCACCGCAATGCGCGGTAAAGGCGACGCTGCGGCGTCGTGCAAGCAGGCATAGAGCCGCGCCGCCGCCTGGGCGAGATCGCTTTGCTCTGACAGGTTGCAATCGCCTTCCACTGCGCCAAAGCCGATGAGGAATTCTCCCTCTTCGGCAGCGCGGGCATCAAGGCGCACGGGCTTGCCCGGCGAGTAATGCCGCACCAGCTGCCCCGGCGCTTCGATCCCTTTGCCCGCTTCGATGGGCTCGCGGCCCAAAACCTCTTCCAATTGCTCGCGCGTAATCGGCCCTTCTCGCAACAGGCTCCACGCCTCACCCTCACGCAAGACCATGATCGTCGATTCCAGTCCACGCGGACAGGTTCCGCCATCAAGGATGGCCGCAGTTCGCCCCTCGAGCGAACTCGCTACATGATCGGCGCTGGTCGGGCTGATCCCCATGCTGCGATTGGCAGAAGGGGCGGCCAACGGCAGGTCGAGTTGGCGCAGAACTTCCTGCGCGACGGAATGAGCGGGCATGCGCAAGGCAATCGTAG
>CAJXLD010000098.1 GCA_913055595.1 uncultured Altererythrobacter sp. | reverse complement strand
CCAAACCTATTCGACGCGTTCCACACGCACTGACTGTTGGCCGCGATATCGCATGAGGAAGCTCCCGAGCGAGGCTCGGTTGATTTCGACCTCAGAGCCCTGTCGCGGCACGCTGTAATTGGCCGGTACGCTATCGGTGAAGCGCCACACGGCACCATCTTCCAGTGTAATGATATAGCGGCCAGGCCCCGACGGGCGGACACCGGCAACTCGCGCGGTCAGCTGCTGAATGTCTTCACTTCGCGATTGGAAGCGTTCGGGGCCGCGCACATCCTCGCTACCGAATCCCGCAGCACCGCTTGCGCCGGGGCCGCTCAGCACCGCGCCCTGTCCTCGAACCACAGTTTCGCCTGGTACCGTGTTTCGCGGGTTGGCTCCGGCGCTGCGGATATTGTTGTCATAACAAGCAAGCCGCGCACTCGGATCGTCGATCCGCGCACATTCCCGCATGATGTTCAAAACAATGGAGTCGTCCACCTGCGCTATGGCGGGCGAGGACATTGTGGCGAATGTTGCAGCTCCGGCCAGTAGTACGGCAGCTCGTTGCGCGATCATGATCTAGAGATTCTCCCTTTGCCTGCTTACAGTGGCGATGCGGTGCCCTCCGCGCAAGAGGCTTGCGTGACGCTGAACGCATGTTTTTTTGGTGCCTGTCAGCTGTCCTCGCGAAGGGCGCCGTGACATTGGTCCTTTTCAACCGAACGGAAAAGGGCCTCTATATTGCCTTCGCCAAATCCTTCATCGCCCTTGCGCTGTATAAATTCGAAAAAGACCGGGCCGAGCATGGGTTGGCTGAAAATCTGCATGAGCAGGCGTGGTGTGCCGTGGGCAGTTGTCCCGTCAATCAGGATCGCGCGCTTCTTGAGTGCGTCAACGTCCTCTCCATGTCCTGGCAGGCGTACTTCAAGCTGGTCGTAATAGGTGTCGGGCGGAGGAGCCGCAAAGCCCAGGCCACGCGCTGCAAGGTCATCGAGTGTGGAAACAAGATTGTCGCTGGTGAAAGCGATGTGCTGGATGCCTTCGCCATTATATCGGCGAAGATACTCTGCGATCTGTCCATTGGCGCCTTTGCCGCCTTCCTCGTTCAAAGGGATCCGAATCTTTTCGTCGGGAGCCACCATGACCTTGGTGTTGAGACCTGAATATTCGCCGGTCACATCAAATTGCCGGAACTCCTGAAATCCAAAGATTCGGGTGTAGAAATCTTCCCAGTGGCGGATACGTCCGGCATAAAGATTATGGGTGAGATGGTCGATCTGCCTCAGACCGGCTCCAAAGGGCTGACGAACAGATTCATGCAGATAGTTGAAGTCGACATCGTAGATATCTCCGCCTTAGCCGAACCTGTCGATAAGGTAGATCAACGATCCCCCAATGCCGCGGATGGCGGGAATGCGCAATTCCATCGGGCCAGGGGATAGTTCTACCGGTTCCGCGCCCCGTTCTATGGCCTTGGCATGTGCCCTTCCGGCATCTTCGACCCGAAATGCCATGCCACAGACTGACGGGCCGTGTTCCCTGGCAAAATGGCCTGCATGGCATTCCTTGACGTAATTGGTGATCAGATTGATTCCACCTTGCCGCCAGAGATGGACCGGCTTGGAGCGATGGTGTGTCACCAAGGTAAAGCCCATTTTTTGAAAGGCTTCTTCGAGAATGCCTTCTTCGGAGGCGCAGAATTCGATGAATTCGAAACCGCAAAGGCCCATCGGATTTGCCATCTCGCTTGACATGGTTGCAAATGTAACCAGATGATTGGGGCATGGCAAGTCGGGTCGCATGCAACTTTGCCGTTCAGGTCAAAAAAAGGGCCTTGAATGCGTGTCGCAAGTGTGATTCTTTCACGACATGAACTCTCACGCCGATAAGCGCGAAAAGCGGATGCAGCTTCTGGCACTAGGCTGGCTGCTTATACTCGGGGCGCTCGCTCTGTTTGGTCCATACGGCATGCTTTCCTGGGGCGAGCAATCGGCACTGCTTGAGAAGCGGCAAGAGACGATTGCGGCTCTGGAGGAGGAGCGCGGTGCGCTGGCAAATCGCGTGGATCTCCTCGATCCCGACCATGTCGATCCGGATCTCTCAAGTGAACTTGTGCGTCAGAACCTCAATGTAGCGCGTCCGGATGAGTATGTGGTTGAGCTGGATGAGCAACCCTGACGGCTCGCTCTGCAATGTATTCTAACCTGATCGGTTCTTTTCCGATTCGTGATATTGCCAGCGGCTTTTCCATGTGCCTATAGCGATCCCGCAACTGGTGCTGCGGTGGTGCGGCACGCATAGGGAAAATTGGTTTTGGCAAGATCTGCTTCTTCTTCCACCCCGAAGTCCAAACGGGCACCCGCCAAGAAATCCGCTTCAAAACCGTCATCTCAATCGGCCGCTCCGGGCGAAGATTTCGCGTTGCGTAGCCTGCAGGAGAGGTTTGAAAAGTCGAAACGCTACAAGGCGAGCGAAGAGGAATTGCTGGCCTTTTATGAGAAGATGCTTCTCATTCGCCGTTTCGAAGAGAAGGCAGGCCAGCTTTACGGTCTCGGCCTGATAGGGGGGTTTTGTCACCTCTACATCGGCCAGGAGGCGGTTGCCGTCGGGCTGCAGAGCGCATTGGAGGAAGGCAAGGACAGCGTCATCACCGGCTATCGCGATCACGGCCACATGCTGGCCTACGGCATTGATCCCAAGGTGATCATGGCCGAACTGACCGGTCGCGCAGCAGGTATCAGCCGCGGCAAGGGCGGCTCGATGCATATGTTTAGCACCGAGCATGCTTTTTATGGCGGTCACGGCATCGTGGGTGCGCAAGTGCCTTTGGGCGCCGGTCTTGCCTTTGCTCATCAATACAATGAGGATGGCGGACTGTGCATGGCCTATTTCGGCGATGGCGCGGCCAATCAGGGGCAGGTTTACGAGACCTTCAACATGGCTGCCCTTTGGAACCTTCCGATCGTCTTCATTGTCGAGAACAACCAGTATGCCATGGGCACCAGCGTGAAGCGCTCCAGCGCGGAGACGGAATTCTATCGCCGGGGCACGGCATTCCGCATTCCGGGCATGGATGTAAACGGCATGGACGTTCTCGAAGTTCACCAGGCCGCCAGGGTTGCGGTGGAGCATGTGCGGGGTGGCAACGGTCCCGTTCTCATGGAACTCAATACCTATCGTTATCGCGGGCATTCCATGTCCGACCCGGCGAAATATCGCACACGAGAGGAAGTGCAGGGTGTTCGCGAAAAGAGCGACCCGATCGAAATGGCCAAGGCCGAACTGATCAAGGCGGGCATAGACGAGGACAAGTTGAAAGAGATCGACAAGGACATTCGAGCCGTGGTGGCCGAAGCCGCCGATTTTGCCGAGAATTCGCCCGAGCTGGAGCCACATGAGCTCTACACCGACGTACTGGTGGAGAACTACTGATGGCTATCGAACTGAAAATGCCCGCGCTTTCTCCGACCATGGAGGAGGGTACGCTCGCCAAGTGGCTGGTGAAGGAAGGCGACGAGGTTTCCGCAGGTGACGTGTTGGCCGAAATTGAGACCGACAAGGCGACGATGGAATTCGAAAGCATCGATGAAGGTGTCGTCGGCAAAATCCTCGTCGCGGAAGGTAGCGAAAATGTGCAGGTCGGCACGGTAATCGCAATTCTGGCGGGCGAGGGTGAGGATGTGAGCGATGCATCACCCGTCGCTTCGCCCGAACCGGCGGCAGGTGAAGAAGCCACAGCTCCGGCTGAGAGCGCCCCTGCAGCCGCAGAAAAACCCACGGCAAAGGAGCGTCCTGCCGATCCTGAAATCCCCGCAGGGACTAACATGGCAACGCTTACCGTTCGCGAAGCCTTGCGCGACGCCATGGCCGAGGAGATGCGCCTCGACGAGCGTGTGTTCGTCATGGGCGAGGAAGTGGCCGAGTACCAGGGGGCCTACAAGGTCACCCAGGGCCTGCTCGAAGAATTCGGTCCCAAGCGCGTGATCGATACGCCGATCACCGAATATGGCTTTGCCGGAATCGGCACGGGCGCGGCAATGGGCGGGCTGCGTCCGATCGTTGAATTCATGACCTTCAACTTCGCCATGCAGGCGATTGACCATATCATCAATTCGGCAGCCAAGACCAATTACATGTCCGGCGGCCAAATGCGTTGTCCGGTGGTTTTCCGCGGACCCAATGGTGCCGCCAGTCGCGTCGCGGCTCAGCACAGCCAGAACTATGCCTCATGGTATGCCCATGTGCCTGGCCTGGTCGTGATTGCGCCTTATGACTCTTCCGATGCAAAGGGGTTGTTGAAGGCGGCGATCCGGTCGGAAGATCCGGTGATCTTCCTCGAAAACGAGCTGATCTACGGCAACAGTTTCGAGGTCGCGCAGCTGGATGACCACGTGCTGCCAATCGGCAAGGCACGCATCATGCGCGAAGGGGCCGATGTCACCATTGTTTCCTATTCGATCGGCGTGAAGTTCGCGCTCGAAGCCGCAGAAGAACTGGCAGGCGAGGGCATCGATGCCGAAGTGATTGACCTGCGCACGCTGCGCCCTCTCGATACCGCAACCGTGCTTGAAAGCCTGGCCAAGACCAACCGCCTGGTGGTGGCGGAGGAAGGCTGGCCTACCTGTTCGATCGCTTCGGAAATCATTGCGCTCTGCATGGAAGAAGGCTTCGACCACCTCGATGCGCCGGTGCTGCGTGTCTGCAATGAGGACGTTCCGCTACCTTATGCCGCCAATCTGGAGAAGATGGCGCTCATCGATGCACCGCGCATCGTCGCGGCGGCGAAAAAGGTCTGCTACAAGGACTGATTAGTGGAAGTGACTTCCGCCTTCGCAGAAGGGCGGGATCAGTCGGTCGCCTGCAAATAGATCGTACGCGATTCTTCGAGATTGATCTGGTCGAGGACCACGAAGGGGATCACCGGCTCCAGGCGATAGCGCATGGTGACCGTGCCATACTCGGCACCATTGGCCGCAGTGCCGCGTTCAAGCGCAAGGCCTGTGATCTTGCTGGAATCAATGCCAACGAACCTGTCTCGAGCGATCTCCAGCACTTCCGACTCTGTTGCATCTGGATAGACCTTTGCATGACGGACGGCTTCGCCAATAGCGTGGCGCATGCCGCTCGTCGTTTGCATGACGATGGCGTATTGCAGGATGCCGATCATCAACATGACCACCACGGGCAGGGCGAAGGCCATTTCGATGGTGGCGTTACCCTCGTTGTTTGAAGTCAGCTTGCGTATCATCATTGGAATCTCACCACGCTGTCACCGGTTACCGTGACTGTAGAGGGCAGGAGGTCGGAACCGAACAGGCCGGAGAGCGAACTCCAATCGAACAGCATGTCGACATTTTTGTTGATGGAGATGCTGGCGTAGCGCGCCGAAACCTGACCGGATGAACAGCCTGTCTCAAAGTTTGTCGACGTGCCGTTGCATTCGAGGAGGAGTTGCGCCGTCACGGCTGACCTCTCGACACCGGCTGCCGTCGCGGCTTCCGCCTGGAGATATGTCGTGCTGTCACTCGTCGGCAGCTTTGCCAAAACGAAATCGGTCGTCCTTTGCGCAGCCTGTTCCGTGTCGATCTTTGTCAGGGCGACGCGAGTCAGGTCGATCATGCCGGCGAACATCAGCAGGAAAACCGGCAGGACAAAGCCGAGCTCGATTACCCCGGTGCCATTTGTTTCGCGGCAGATGCGGCGCGCAAAGCGAGAAATGCGTAGAATTGTCATCGCAATCACTCCACCAGCGCGATTCTGTAGTTCTGGAAATTCATACCCTCGTAATCGAGCCCGCAATTGTTATCGATCGATGCTTCACCACCAATGGTGACGCGCTCGGCAATCAGGTAGATGCAATCCGAAGTCTGGCCGGAACTGCCCAGGAAGGACAGATCGCCCTTCGGCATATAGACAATGCCTTCCAGGTTCAGGTTGGCATCGCCCGCAATGTTGCTTTCTCGTGAACTTCCCAGATCGGGATCCTGGAAAAAGAGCATGCCGAACCAATCCGCATCTTGCGCGGATGTCGGAGCGCTCAAGTTGACATCCGCTCCACCGGCAATATCAACAGCGGCGACATTGCCAGCGGCGTTACCTGTCAGAACGAAGGTGACGCCTTCTCCGCGGATCGTCGCTGTTGAAGACACCTGAAAGTCCCCGGCATCCATAATATAGACGCCCGGATTGAAGGTGACTGAGCCCTGCACATTCAGGCCACCGCAAAAACGCATCGCCCCCCCCGGGGGAGCAGTATAGGTCTCACTATCACGCGGAAGTACGCGCTCGTTATTGTAGTCGCAGGTGGTCGGATCGGTCGGCACTTCCAGACCGCGCTCTGCGATCGGATCCGTTTGGGCAACACCATAGGGAAGGATGGCCGTGTCGGAGGGATAATTTGTATCACTTGCAGAAATATTACCCACGGCGCTGATTGGATTGGCGTCGAGATAACTCGTACCAACCAGCGTAACCGCGCTATCGTCGGTTGAGTTGGCGATAACGCCACAACCGGCACCAACGTCTGCCGTACCCAGCACATTAATGCCCACGCCTGTTTCGGCGAGTGAAATGACGCAGTTCTCACCGCGGGAAACAGCAGTCGCGACGCCACGCGAACGTATCGTCACGGCCGAATCCATAAACAGGCCCGAGAAAGGCAAACTCTTCGATGTGGTGGCAATCACCTCAATCGCACCGCTATCGCCAGCCCAGCCGCCGGTCGCCGGAGAGGTGCTGAGCGTTTCCACACTGATAGTCATGTCATCGTCGTTGCGCTCGAGATCGTTCATACCTGCGGTCCGGTAGGTGTCCGTTCCGCCCTGGCTCAGCGTATGCGCAGCGGCGAGTGCGGCGGAATCAACCGCCTGCTGCAACTGCCGCTTCGACAAATACCACTGGCTGACATCGACAGCGAGGCCGACAGCACCGGTCAGCACGAAACAACCCGTGGCCGCGAGGACAAGGACATTGCCGCTTGTGCAGCTGCGCAATTCAGCGATTTTGCGCTTTGTAAAGCTGAGCATTTCCCGATACCTGCCTTTGCTAGACTGCTGGTCAGAATTGGCCTTAGCGCGTGCGTGGTAACCGGATCGTTGCACCCGATGGTTAATGGCCGCTTAGCCATGATTGCGTGGTTGGTGCTAAAGGCTTGACCTTTCCGAAGTTCCACGGCGAAGGGTGACGTCATGGGAGAATTCCCGATCGATGAGCTGCCATTGGCGCGCCGTCTGGCGCTTTCCTACGCGCCTGCGCGGGTTCGCGCGCAAGTTTTGGCGTTGCTCGCGCTGGACGAACGGCTGGCGCAGGCCGTAAGCGCTGCAAGCGAACCGATGCTGGCGCAAATCAAGCTCGCCTGGTGGCGGGAGCGTTTGCAGGAAGGACCTGAACATTGGCCTGAGGGAGAGCCCCTGCTTTCGCATCTGGGCAGCTGGCCAGGGCTGCCAGCGCAGTTGCTTCCCATGGTCGATGGCTGGGAGTGTTTGCTGGCGGACGGCCTCAGCGATGCGGTCCTTCGCGATTACGCGGAGGGCAGAGCAAGTGCATGGCGATCGATTGGCCCCGCAGAGCAGGCCGAAGCGGTCATGCATTCAGCCAGGGATTGGGCGCTTGCGGATCTCGCGCTCCATTTGGGTAATGAGAGTGAAGGCAAGCGCGTTCGCGAGATGATCGGGCAAGAGAAGGTTTCGCGATTGCCCAAGGAGCTGAGAAGCCTTGCCGTGCTGCACGGCCTTACGCGCCGCGCGCTTGCCAAGGGCAGTGTCGAACTTCTTGATGGACCGGCGGCTGGACTTGTTGCCTTGCGGATCGGGCTCATGGGGCGCTAGGTCTTGTGCCGGAGGGAGATTCGGCATGAACCGTATGATTCTCGGCGCTTTTCTTGCCCTTGCCATGGTGGGCGTCGGCCTGTTCTGGCTGCAGGGCAGGGCGGCGGTTGAGCGCGGTGCGCCGCCTCCCGATCCGGGCGTCGAGGAAGAAGAGCCCGATCCCGAGGAACTGCCCTTTGCCGATATCGCAGGACTGGAAGGCCCCGAACCGCCCGAGAGCACCGAGCTTTCACGCGAGGAACGACGCTTCTATCGCTATGACCGCAATCGTGACCGGCGCATCACACGCAATGAAATGCTGTCGAGCCGAACCGATGCCTTCCGCCGCCTCGATACTGACGGCAACAATCTGCTGACATTCGAAGAATGGGCCGTCACCACAGCCGAACGCTTTGAGGAAATGGATGCCGACCGAAATGGCTGGTTGAGCCAGGCCGAATTCGCCACAAGCGCCCCCGATCGCGATTAGGCGGGAACCCTCTCTAGGCTTGCCAGCCACTCGCCAAAGTCGGCCTTGCCACGCTCAGTATAGGCTTCCTTGCGGGCCTTCTTCTTGACGTCATGCAGCGGCGGGAAAAGACCGAAATTGATGTTCATCGGCTGGTAGTCGTTCGCTTCGGCATCGCCGGTGATGTGTGAAAGCAAGGCGCCCATGGCCGAAGTCGGCGGTGGGCCGACCCACTCTTCGCCTGCCAGTTCCGCAGCCGCCATCATGCCTGCGAGCAAGCCCACGGCGGAGCTTTCGACATAGCCCTCGCAGCCCGTCACTTGCCCGGCGAAGCGGATATGTTCGGCGCCTTTCAGTCGCAATTGCCGGTCGAGCAGCAAGGGTGAGTTGATGAAGGTGTTGCGGTGCATACCGCCCAGCCGCGCGAATTCTGCCTTCTCGAGGCCGGGAATAGTGCGGAACAGTTCGACCTGTGCGCCATATTTCATCTTGGTCTGGAAGCCGACCATGTTCCACAAAGTGCCCAGCTTGTTGTCCTGCCGCAGCTGCACCACGGCATAGGCCCAGCGCCCGTTGGGATGCTCCTCGGTCGCCCAATGCGGGTTGTCGAGCCCGACCGGCTTCATCGGCCCGAAGCGCAATGTGTCCACCCCGCGTTCGGCCATGACCTCGATCGGCATACAGCCTTCGAAAT
>CAJXLD010000097.1 GCA_913055595.1 uncultured Altererythrobacter sp. | reverse complement strand
ATCGAACATGCGGCGATGGCGCTGGAATGGCTGCGCCGCAACAACACGCATTTCGACAAGGAATTCCGCGAATATTTGTTTACCGAAGGTGATATCGCTGCGCTCGAGGAAGATGCGACCAAGGGCTGACAGGACGGGCGATCCGACAGAAAAGTCTTTCAAGGCATGCTTCCAGGCAAGCCAGATGGCCTGAAGCGCCACAGCGGCAGCATGGTCAGATCGCAGTTTCGTGCAGCCAATACTTCGTGCGTCAACTAGAGGTCAGTCGTGTCGCCAGCCATTGCTCACAATGACTAATCCAGCGCCAGCCGCCCCACAGTATTGGTATCCGCCCCGAACCAGATCGTATCGGTGGCCTCGTGGTAGTGCATATGCCGCAAGGTGCGGCCGCCTGAGGGAACTTCGCCAATAGCGAAAAAACGCTCGCTGTCGGGATCGAAGCCGACGAAGCGGTTGGGTTGTACGCCGGTCTCGACCAGCCAGATATTGCCCTCGCCATCTCTTGCAGTGCCATAAGGGCGGGACTCTGCGCCTGATGGAAGCGGCCACTCCTCGAAGGTGCCGCTGGCCGGATTGTATGCGCCGAGAAAACCGTCGGTATAATCGCCATACCAGATGCGGCCATCATCGGTGATTTCCAAACGCCGCGGGCGTGCCGTGTCGCGCGGAAGGTCGATCTCGGTCAGTTCCATGGTGTCAGGATCGACATGGGCGAGCTTGCTCGTGCCGAACAGGACCACCCAGATCGATCCATCGGGCGCAATCTTGATGCCATAGGGTCGTGCGCGTTCGGTAGGCACGGGAATCAACTCCACCTCACGCGTCGCCAGCGTCAGCTTGCCGATATAATTGCTGAATTGCGCGGTGAACCAGATATCGCCTGCTGCATCGAAGATCAGCGTATGCGGATCGCGCACCGCAGGGTCCGGCATAGGAATCTGTTCGATCTCGCGCGTCACCGGATCGATCCGCCCGATATGGCCAACCAGATTCCCAGCATACCAGACAGCACCATCTGCATCGACGATCTGGTTATGTGGCCCAGCACCTTCGGGAAGATCGACCCGCTCCATCTCCCCTGTCTGCGGGTTGAGCATGGCCGCATAATGCCCGCCCTGCCCCACGAACCAGACCTCGCTCTCTGAAACGGCAAAGGGATCGCGCGGGCGGGTGTTTTCCCAGGGGACCTCCCATTCGCGAATATCGAGATTGGTTTCGATGTCCTCGCCCTGGGCAATGGCCGCAGGGGCTGCCAGCAGCGAAAAGGCCGCCGAACCAATAAGAACTCTTGCCAGCATGATCCAATTCTCCCGTCTTTCGGAGGGGAGATTAGCTCATTGCGGGACTGGAGAACAGATCAGTCGAAACCGACGTCCAGGAAGCCCGGCATCGGGCCGTTCCATTCGCCCGGCTTGCCAGGCGGATCATTGTCGTCCCGCCGCGGCTTGCGTTCCTGCTTGTCCTTGGGAGGCTTGACCTCAGCCTTCTTTCCACGAGGAGGGGGCTTCGCCTTTTCTTCGGGCTTGGCCTCATCCTTCTTCCGGCGCGTGCGCTTGGGCTTTTCCTTCCGCTCTTCGCGGGGCTCCGGATCGGACCGTTCCTCATCCGCAGGGGAAACACTGGACCAGTCGAAAGGCGGCACCTTCATCTTGGTCAGCTTCTCGACATTGGCGAGCGCTTCCTTGTCTTCGGGCGTCACCAGCGTGATGGCCCGGCCCTTGGCTCCGGCACGGCCTGTGCGACCAATCCGGTGGACATAATCGTCCGGATGCCACGGCGTGTCGTAGTTGAAGACGTGGCTCACGCCCTTGATATCGAGCCCGCGCGCCGCGACGTCCGACGCAACGAGGATATTGACCTCGCCCTTCTTGAACAGGTCGAGCTCGGCAATGCGGCTCGCCTGGTCCATGTCACCATGGATTTCGCCGCTCTTGAAGCCGGATTTCTGCAAGTCCTTGTTCAAATCGCGCACCGTGGTCTTGCGGTTGGCGAAAATGATCGCCGTCTGCACATTGTCGACATCCAGCAGGTATTTCAGCGCCTGTTTTTTCTTGCGCGGGCTGATTTCCACCTTGAACTGGGCGATATTCTCATTGGCGGTCGCCGCACGGGCAACTTCGATCTGCTTGGGGTTGGTCAGGAACTTGTCCGCCAATTTCTTGATCGGCGGCGGCATGGTGGCGCTGAACAGCAAGGTCTGGCGCTGGGTCGGCAGCTTTTCGCAGATGAACTCGATATCGGGGATAAAGCCCATATCGAGCATGCGGTCCGCCTCGTCGATCACCAGCAGGTCGCAACCGTTGAGCAGGATCTTGCCGCGCTCGAACAGATCCATAAGCCGGCCTGGCGTGGCGATGAGGACATCGACGCCTTCGTTGAGGGCCTTTACCTGGTCGCCCATCTGCACGCCCCCGATGAGCAACGCCATCTTGAGATCGTGGTTCTTACCATACTTCTCGAAATTCTCGGCCACCTGCATCGCCAGTTCGCGCGTAGGCTCCAGGATCAGGCTGCGCGGCATCAGCGCGCGGCGGCGGCCATTGGCGAGGACATCGATCATCGGCAGCACGAAGCTGGCGGTCTTGCCCGTGCCGGTCTGTGCGATGGCGATCAAATCGCGCATCATCTGGACTTGGGGAATTGCCTCAGCCTGGATCGGAGTCGGCTCCTCATAGCCGGCATCCTGCACGGCTTGCAGCAATTCATCGGAAAGGCCGAGATCGGCAAACTTCATAGGCGGTTCAATGTCCGGATAGAGTGCCCTGCATTTCAACAGGTAAATTTGGCAAGTTGTTGGCCAGTTGCGACAGGCGCGCCCTATGCATCTTGAGGCGAAAAAGTCAAGAAAATGCCCGTGAACCGGTCAGTCCGGGACGCTCAATTTCCGACAGCAACCAGTCTCGTCAGTTCTTCGACGGAGCAGGACAGGCCAGCACGCGATTGCAGTCGATCTCGGGCGATACAAATCTGCCCATCCTCGCTGCGTTCCACATAGAAGCCCTGATAGAATGCCCTTGCGGTACAGCTGCGTTCCAGCGAGGCAGCCAAAATCTGCCTGTTTTCAAGGAACAACAACAATCGGTTGTCCGTCGTCGGCTGCACGCCGATGATATCCTCGGTGCTTACGCAATCGCCATGCGGCTCTTCTTCGAAAGTGGTGCGCATGGGGCGCCTCGGCAGAGCGGACATCAGCCGTTCCCGCGCATCGGGCGGGCTGGGGGAAATACGGATAACCACGCGCTGACGAATCTGCACCTGCCCTAGCGTGTCGGAACGCCGCGCATCTAAGAATTGCCTGAACGGAGGTGTTGCTACCCCTTCCAACCCCAGTTCGAGACGCTGTCTCTCGGGGGAAGCACTCGCATTTTCCCGGGCGTCTTGCGCCTGCAGCGGCTCCTCACCCGCAAGGGCGATAACAAGCATGGCCGGTACGGCAAGGGAAAAGGCGAGGAGTTTCTTCAAAGCAAATGCTCTCGACGAAGCCACCCTGCGCGGCTTGCAGTCCATCCCCCAATAGCAACCCTCATTGAATAGTGGCTTAACCTGCATATTCACCTTTGCAAGCCCGCTTCGAGACTGGCATGAGCCCGCGCATGAACAAGATGAGCAGATTTTGCCAAGCAGCGCACGAGCTTTTGGGCGATCGGGGCTTTACGCAAGACGCAGAGCTGGTGGCGCCGTGGCTAACCGATTGGCGGGGCCGATATTCAGGCCAAGCGATCGGGATGGCATCGCCCGCATCGACGGAAGAAGTGGCAAGTCTTGTGAAGCTCTGTGCTGAAAATCATGTCCCCATCGTCCCTCAGGGCGGGAACAGCGGTATGTCTGGAGGGGCGACACCCGATGAGACCGGAAAAGCCCTACTCCTCTCGCTGCGGCGCATGAACAGCATTGGCGCGATCGACACGGAATCTGGCGAGGTGACCTGTGAGGCCGGTGTTATCCTGCAGACACTGCATGAAGCTGCAGAGGCCAAGCGGCTGCGATTTCCGCTCACCTTGGGCGGTAAGGGCTCCGCCACCATTGGCGGGCTCATTTCAACCAATGCGGGTGGCACGCAAGTGCTTCGCCACGGATCAATGAGGGCGCAAGTCCTTGGCATCGAGGCTGTGATGGCGGACGGGTCTGTCTTCAACTCGCTTGTGCCGCTGAAAAAGGACAATCGCGGTTTCGACCTCAAACAGCTGCTGATCGGCTCCGAAGGAACGCTCGGAATCGTAACCGGAGCTACGCTGCGCTTGCTGCCGGCGCTGGCCGATCGCGTAGTACTATGGGCAGGCCTGAGCAGCATTGGTGATGCGCGCAAACTGCTGCTCCACACACAGAAAGAAGCCCAAGACCTTCTGGAAGGGTTTGAAGTCATGCCGAGGCACAGCCTAGCCGCCGTGCTGGATCACAAGCCGGGCGCGCGCTCGCCGCTGCAAGAAGCGCATGAATGGAACGCCCTGATTGAGTTGGCTGCTGATGCACGTGATGCAGACAACCTTTCCGAACGCGCCCAAAGCCTGCTTGAAAGCGCATCTGAAGCTGATCTGGTGGAAGATGCCACCATTGCCATGAATGAAACGCAAGCTGAGGAATTCTGGTCGCTGCGCGACGAGATTGCACCTGCAGAACGTGCCCTTGGCCCCGCCATGCAGCACGATATTTCAGTGCCAGTCGCAAAGATGGCAGACTTTGTCTCGGAGACGCTTCCGAAGGTGGAAGCGCGCTTTCCCGGCACGACAGCTGTAGCCTTCGGCCATCTGGGTGATGGCAATGTCCATTATCATGTCCTCGCACCCAAAGGCGCCGAACGAGGCACTTGGGAGGCCGATGAAGGAAAGGCGATAAGCACTTTCGTGCACGATCTTGTTACCCAATGGGGCGGCTCTATCAGTGCAGAACATGGTATCGGCCAAATGAAACGGGATGAATTGGGCCGACTTGGCGATCCGGTCCATCTGGCCATCATGCGCCAGGTGAAACAAGCGCTCGATCCGCAAGGAATCCTCAATCCCGGCAAGCTCGTGCCGCTTGCACCGGAGGCAAGCAGCCTCTAAAGCCCCCCGCCAACAGGTCGATTGCCAGCCTCGGTGATCGGTAGCGAAAACAACATTCCCAAGTTTGGAGAGACAAAAATGGCCAGCGCGCCTCAGTCCGGATTGCCCATCTTCTACGGTGACCTTGTGCCGCTCAACAGCCAGCAGCATGGCAGCTGGAAAGCAATTTCAGTCGACAAGGCGCCGTGGGTCGCCAAGCATAATGCGATACCTTTGACGGTTGAAGAATTTCCGCAAGCCATGCGTGATTTCCCGATCGTATTCTCGGCGGGCGACAACCCTCTGCCGCTTGCGCTGATGGGGCTGAACGATGGCGTGAACGTATTCTTCGAAGACGATGGCACAGTTATCGGCACACCTTACATTCCAGCCTATATCCGTCGTTATCCGTTCCTGCTTGCCAAGCTACAGCAAGATTCCGAAAATCTTTCCCTTTGCTTTGATCCTTCGAGCAATCTGGTCGGAGAGTTCGATGAGGGTCGGGAAATGTTCGACGAGAATGGTCAGCCAACAGAGCATACGCAGGAATTGCTGAAATTCTGCGAAATGTTCGAACAAGCTGGCGCCAAGACACAGTCCTTTATGCAAGAGCTCAAGAATGAAGGCCTTCTTATGGATGGCGAGGTCGCCATCAACCGCGTTGAAGGTGAAGGACAGCCGTTTGTCTATCGTGGCTTCCAGATGGTCAATCAGGAAAAGCTCAAGGAACTGCGTGGAGACCAGCTGCGCAAGTGGAATGAAAACGGCATGCTCCCGCTAATTCACGCCCATATGTTCTCACTCGATCTCATGCGCGTGATATTCGCCAAGCAAGGCCAGCAAGGCAAAGGTCCCGCTCCGCAAGAGGCGATCGCGAACCCTGTAACCGCCTGATTGAGGTGAGAAGCTTCAAAGCATGAAACGGGGTCGGTCATTCGGCCCCGTTTTTGCTTGAAACAAGCGCAATGAAGCCTATCTTCAAACTGTCCTGACGGGTGCCCCTCATGGCCGGTCGGGATAAGTGCACCATTGTGCACTTCCTCCCTGAACCTTGGCCGCCTCGCGCAGATCGCGCGGGGCGGTTTTTTCGAATGTTTAGACTGTTATTCAGCTGCTTGTGCTACGGTTTTCAATCCGGAACTCAGTTCATCGGCAAGTTTACGGACACAACCGACCAGGGTTTGCGCCACATCTTCAAGTCCTGCTCCCGGATCGATTAGCTGCTCATCGAGATATGCAGACCTGCAGATTTCCAACTGCAAGGCATGGATACCCCTTGCCGGAGCAGAATGACGATCCAGGACATAACCCCCGGCATATGGGCGATTATGCGCGACATGACGTCCCTCGCCTTCGAAATGTGAGATGGCAGTCGAACTGAGATTTGACCCGCATGAAGACCCGTAACGGTCGCCTACTACAAAATCTGGTGAAGGAGCATGTCCGGACTTCGGGCCAAGCGGAGGCATTGAATGCAGATCGATCAGGAGCGCGCTTCCCCACCGATCCCGCAAATTCTCCAATCCTTGCGACAAAGCAGCGTGGTATGGCTTATGAACAAATTCGATCCGGGCATCCAGTTCCTCTGCCAACAAACGGCGCTTCCAGATTTCACCCATTCCCGAGAGCCGCCGCGGTATCAGGCCCAAGCCACTTCGGGCCCTGCGTCCTGCCGCGAAGCGAGGCATGCCCATCGGCGTACCATCTGCAACCATGTCCCAGTCCATGTCCTCTGGCGAACGATTCAAATCGATCATCGCCCGGGGGGCATGCGAAACAAGCAGCGTTGCACCAGTCTGTTCAGCGACCTCGTGGGCTAGGACGTCGGCCAGGCGATCCTCCAATCGAAGCCGGGCCTGATCGGGAAAGCGCATCTGGGCGAGTAGTGCCGCTGGATAACGCCTTCCAGCGTGGGGAACAGCGATCAGGATGGGTATCGCCGAAGGCTTGCTCCGGAATAATTCAAAAGCTGCCTGACCTGCACCATCAGGAAGAAGGCCGCCTTGCAGCCCTTCCGAATCACGCCAGCTTCTAACTTGTCCGACCATTGCGACTGTGCTGCATCTATATATGAACGAAGTCAAAGTCCGCTGTTTCAAATCTGGCCACTTTCAAAACACAGGAGGAACTCGTCGGCCGAATGGTCTAGAGATGCTTGTCATCATGAAGGAGGAGAAAACCGTGATCCGAATCCTGCTCGCCGAAGACGACGATTCCATGCGCGCCTATATCCAGCGCGCGTTGGAAGGCGCAGGATATAGCGTCATGGCCGCGAGTAACGGTACGGAAGCCTTGCCTCTGCTTGAAACAGAAGTTTTTGACCTGCTTCTCTCCGACATCGTCATGCCTGAAATGGACGGTATCGAACTGGCGCAACGCTGCAATGAGATCAGCCCGAGCACCAAGGTCATGTTCATCACTGGTTTTGCAGCGGTTACGCTCCGCGCCAATCGCGAAGCGCCACATGCCAAAATGCTCTCTAAGCCTTTCCACCTGAAGGATCTGGTACTTGAAGTGGAACGCATGTTCGAGGACTCGGTGCCCGTCAGCCTTTAAGGCTCCAAGACACTTGCAAGCTCGCAAAGGCGGCGCTAGATGGCCCGCCTGCCGCAGCCAAATGCGGCCAATTGCGAAATGGCTCGGGCGTATAGCTCAGTGGTAGAGCACTATGTTGACATCGTAGGGGTCGGGAGTTCAACTCTCTCTACGCCCACCATTCGCAAGACATGACAATAAAGACCCGTCGCTAATGCGGCGGGTTTTGTGTTTTCAGGCCAGATTCCACCCAATCCCGCCGCAGGCCTTGCGCATAATGTTGCCACTGCTAAGACGCGCGCCAAATCCTATCCGTAAATTCCAAGCAGCACAGGAAGACCCGATGCCAAAAATCCAGGTCACAAACCCGATTGTCGAGATCGATGGCGATGAAATGACCAAGATCATCTGGCAGTGGATCCGCGAAAGGCTGATCCTGCCCTATCTCGATGTCGAACTGAAATATTACGATCTCTCTGTCGAAAAGCGCGACGAGACCGACGACCAGATCACTGTCGATGCTGCCAATGCCATCAAGCAATATGGTGTTGGCGTAAAATGCGCCACTATCACTCCGGACGAAGCGCGCGTTGAAGAATTCGGCCTCAAGCAGATGTGGCGCAGCCCCAATGGCACGATCCGCAACATTCTGGGTGGTACGATCTTCCGCGAACCGATTGTGATCTCCAACGTTCCGCGCCTTGTGCCCGGCTGGACCGATCCCATCGTGGTCGGGCGACACGCTTTCGGCGACCAGTATCGCGCCACCGACACGCTGATCCCCGGCGCCGGCAAGCTGCGCATGGTGTTCGAAGGCGAGAACGGCGAGAATATCGACCTTGAGGTCCATACCTTCGACCAGCCCGGCGTGGCGATGACCATGTACAATCACGATGAGAGCATCCGTGATTTCGCGCGTGCCAGCTTCAATTACGGGCTCGATCGTAACTGGCCGGTCTATCTCTCGACCAAGAACACCATCATGAAGCGCTATGACGGCCGTTTCAAAGACCTGTTCCAGGAAGTGTTCGAGACCGAAGGCTTCGACAAGAAGTTCGAAGAAGCCGGTATCACTTACGAACACCGTCTGATCGACGACATGGTAGCTGCTGCACTCAAGTGGAACGGGAAATTCGTCTGGGCCTGCAAGAACTATGACGGTGACGTTCAATCCGACGTTGTGGCACAGGGCTTCGGTTCGCTGGGCCTGATGACTTCGGTCCTGATGACGCCTGATGGCAAGACAGTGGAAGCCGAAGCTGCACACGGTACTGTGACCCGTCACTATCGCCAGCACCAGCAGGGCAAGGCGACGTCGACCAACCCCATCGCCAGCATCTTCGCCTGGACGCGTGGCCTGATCTATCGCGGTCGTTTCGACAATACGCCCGATGTGGTGGCCTTTGCCGAAACGCTGGAACGCGTCTGTATCGAATGCGTGGAGAGCGGGAAGATGACCAAGGACCTGGCGCT
>CAJXLD010000096.1 GCA_913055595.1 uncultured Altererythrobacter sp. | reverse complement strand
GGTAGAGCAGGCAGGGCCTGTCGCGGCGGCTGAAAAAGCTGTCCGTGCAGCTCCGCAGCAGGAACAGCTTCTGCAGCGCGTTGATGGTGGTGTTGACCGATCCCGCACTGGCGAAAGGGCCGTAATAATTGCCCTTCGCCTTGCGCGCGCCGCGGTGCTTCATGATGCGCGGGAAGTCGTGACCTTCCTTCAGCAGGATGAAAGGAAAGCTCTTATCATCGCGCAATAACACGTTGTAAGGTGGGCGGAATCTCTTGACGAATTGCGCCTCGAGAAGCAGCGCCTCGGCTTCCGAATTGGTGGTGACGATCTCCATGCTGCGGGTCTGCGCTACCATGCGCTGGAGGCGGTTGGTAAGGTTCGCCACCTGCGTGTAATTGGCCACGCGGTTCTTCAGCGCCCGCGCCTTGCCGACATAGAGAACATCGCCGCGCGCATCGAGCATGCGGTAGACGCCGGGCTTGGGCTTGAGGGTCTTCACCACGTTCCGTATCGCCTCGACACCCGCCTGCAAGTCCGGCTGGCTGGAACCGCGCACAGTATAGGTGGCGCGTTCCTCATTGAAGCGCTCCTTCCCTCTCGGGTCATGCGGTGTTCCTGCAGGCGTACGAGACATGGGAAAGGAGATAGGATCGTGCCCGCGCTTTGGCAAAGCGCGGCTTTCACTTATCCCGCAAGCGCTCTAGGGGCGCTGCATGAGCATATACGATGCGATCATCCTGGGCGGTGGGGCCGCGGGCCTGTTCTGCGCCGCCATTGCCGGGCAGCGCGGACGCACAGTTCTTGTCCTTGAACGGGCCGAAAAGGTCGGCAAAAAGATCCTCATCTCCGGCGGCGGACGTTGCAACTTCACCAATATTGACGCGGGGCCCGCCAACTACCTCTCCGCCAATCCGCATTTCTGCAAATCCGCGCTCGCCCGCTTTACCCCGCGTGATTTCCTCGATCTGATAGAAAGGCATGACATCGCCTGGCACGAGAAGACGCTGGGCCAGCTTTTCTGTGATGGCAGCGCGCGTCAGGTGGTCGACATGTTGCTGGAGGAATGCGCGAAAGGTCCCGGCAAAGTCACAATCCGCTGCAATGAAGAGGTTTCCGCAGTTGCGTATGATGGCGGGAAATTCAACGTCACCACGCAATATGGCAGCTTCACCTCGCCAGCATTGGTGATTGCCACCGGCGGTCCTTCGATCCCCAAGATGGGCGCAACCGATTTCGCCTATCGTCTGGCACGCCAATTCGGCCTGAAAGTGGTTGAACCACGCCCTGCCCTCGTCCCGCTCACCTTGGGCGGCGAAGATGTGCTGTTTCGCGAGCTTTCGGGCGTTGCGGCACCTGTCGAAGCACGCGCAGGCAAGGCCGCATTTCGCGAGGCAGCGCTGTTCACGCACCGGGGCCTGTCCGGACCGGCAATCCTGCAGGTCTCGAGCTACTGGAACGCGGGTGAACCCGTGGCGATCAACTTCTTTACGTCCCGCGCCGAAGGCTGGCTGCTGGATGTCAAGCGGGAGCGCCCCAAATCCACTTTGCGTGCTGAACTACGCAGGGAATTGCCCGACCGACTGGCGGATGTGCTGGCCGACCAGATCGGGCTGGGCGGAGATCTCGGCAATTGTTCGGACAAGGCTTTGCGCGAAGCAGAAACACGCCTGGCGAACTGGCAGTTTCACCCCAATGGCACAGAAGGCTTTGCCAAGGCCGAAGTGACCGCGGGCGGCATTTCCACCGCCGAACTCTCCTCCAAGACCATGGAAGCCAAGAAGGTACCGGGCCTCTATGCCATCGGGGAGGCGGTGGACGTCACGGGCTGGCTCGGCGGCTACAATTTCCAATGGGCCTGGGCGAGCGGATATGCCGCTGCTCAGGCCCTCTAGGAGTTTGCGCCAAACCTAGAACATCTTCCGGAATTCGATCTCGAAGCTGCGGCCGACGGGATCGATCAGGAAAGGCTGGTAACGCAGCGGCACGTCGCCGTTACTGTCAGTCACACGCTGGCGGGCGTCGAAGATATTGTCGATCGACAGGCTGATACGGGTGTTATCGAGGAACGGCACCGCCTCGATCAGTCCCTGTCGGTTACTGAGATCTGCGAAGACACGCACATCGATCCGGACATAATCGCCAAAAGTCAGGTCTGTGCTGCCCACACCACCCGTACCGTTGAGCGTCGACTTGCCAGTGTAACGCGCATTCCACATCGTGCCGAAACCGTCAAAGAACATACCGATACGCGCGTTACCGGAATGGCGCGACTGGTTGCCATCACCTTTCAGAAGGTCGAGCACGGGCAGGCCCGGTGCGATCAACACCTCATTCTCCAGCTCAAGACGGTATTGGACGTTCATGAACCAACGACCACCGGGATTGCCCCGACCACTGGCGCGCCCCATGATCAAGGCTACCGGCGGTCCGCCGCCGCCAGGTCCTCGTCGAAATCCTCCGCCGCCAGGTCCACCCTGTCCAGTAGCCCCACCGCGAGAAACAAAGCCGCCCGATCGCTCTGGCTGGGGTGAAGGAGGCGTTTCCCGGGATGCTGGCGTGTCATCCGCAACATCATCCGCGCTTTCCTGTCCAGCAGCCGGTGAAGCATCCGGATCGCAGATATTGGTCCGGATCTGGGCGAATTCCTCTTCGTCGATGAAATTATCCTCACCGCCGATCTGCTGCAGGATCGCGGGCGGAATGGTGATGGCTTCGCCGCTCTCCTCAGCAGTGATAGTCTCTCCCGCGGCAAAGGCTGCCAGCACGCGGTTGAACTGATTGCGCATCTGGTCAGGGTCGGCGGCACAGAAGGTCGCGCGCGCCTGCTCCATCCGCTCGGGATCGCCCGGGAACGCACCCGGCGCGCCCGCTTCGCCGAACCCGCCTTGGCCTGCGAAGCCGCCCGGCAGCGCAAAGCCACCGGTTCCACCAGCGACGCCAAAGCCGCCAGGGGCCTCGCCGCTGCACATACGGCTGCGGATTGTGCCCAGTTCCTCTTCGCTGATCTCGCCATCATCACCGGCCAGGCGTTGAAGCATTTGCGGCGGGATGGTCAGGCCCTCAACCTGTTCGCCGGCCAATATGGCATTGAGTTGCGCCAGCAGGACATCGGATTCTGCTTCACAAATCATCTGGCGCATTTGCAGGAAACGACCGGCTCCGGCGCCTTGCGCGCCGCCAATGCCGCCGGCGGCACCAGCGGGCATACCACCGCCTGTTCTGCTTGCAGGAGCTTCGTTTTCCGGCAGTGCTCCACCCGCCAAGGCAACGGGAGAGCCATTGGCCGCCGGGTTATCGCCGGTCCGCTGCTCGCTCTCCTCCTCATCGCTTCCACCACCAATTTCGCCAGATAGGTTGAAGTTGAACTGGAGACGCTCCGAATTCTGCTCGGCATAGGTCACCGTGCGCTGGTCGATCTGGATCAGACGGCCCGAGGCATCGCGGGTGATGCGATCGGAAAAGGCCGCCTCGATATCCGGTGTCAGCGTCGGGAATCCTTGCGCTACATCGGTGGATTTGTTGCGGATATATTCGATCGAAAAAGTCGAATTTTCCCAGAAATGCGGATTATAGGTCGCGCTGGCGCGCCAATCGCTCTGGTTCTGTGCAGGAAGATCGGGATTTCCGCCGCTGATCACCGTGGCCAGCACCGTTTCATTGTTGACGAGATCGAAGATCGGCACGTTAAGCGTTTGCAGTTCAGGATTACCCAACTGCCCCAGCGAGGGTGCGGCATCGCGATCGAAGTGGGTCAGGGTGAGCGTCAAATTGTCGCCCATCCCCCAGGTCAAACCCACAGTCCAGTCGAACAGCGTCCCGAAATCGGAGAGATCATTCACGCCCAGGCTTGCATTGAGGCTGATGTCGCCCACGGCGCCCAGCACATCGTCATAGCTACTGGTCAGCGGAATGCCGAGATTGATGCCCGCGCTCAGGTCGCCGCGCTTCAACGTGGTCGGCCCATTGATCAGGTTGCGCGTATCCTCGCTCTCGATCCGGTTCCAGTTGTAGCCGGTATTGAATGTCATACTGACATCGCCCGCCGGCAACACGATCGGATTGCCGCGCAAGGTGGCGAGTGCCGAAACGGTGTTGGTATTGCTGTCCGACGTATCGAAACCGGCTTCGCCAATGCTGCCCAAATCGCCATCGATCGCTAGCGTTCCGGCTGCGGCAGCAGCAACCAGTTCACTGGTATCAGCGCGACGTTGAATCGCACTATTGCTCTTGGAATGGGTCGCATCCACTGTGGTCGACAATTCCCAAGCGCCCAAACCAATGTTCATCGATGCGGCGGCGGAAAAGTTCTGTGTGCGGGAATCGATGGTCAGCGGGTCATCCGCGTTCAGACTGCGCAGCAGGCTGTTGCCACCCGGATCGGTCAGCAGCACGGTATCAATGCCCTGTAGGCGCAGAGTATCGTCGCGCTCATAGGTGGCATTCAGGCTGATCGTCTTGCCTTGGCCAATGCGCGTTCCCCAATTGACCGTGGCTTCCAGCCCGGCACCATTGCTGCGCAGGCTGCGATACTCCGCCGGATCGGGATCGGTGGCAAGATCGGGCACATTGCCGCTTTGGATGATGCCGCGCTCGGCCTCGGTAAGCGTTGTGGAATTGTCCCATCCCAGGTTGATGTTCAGGCGCGACGGACCGTTGACCGTCAGGAAGGTTGCTTCCACCTCCTGCGTGGAGAAGCCGCCATCAAATGGCTGACCATATTCTGCCTCCAATTCGCGGCTCGAGAAATTGTCCTTGAGGATGATGTTGACCACCCGTTGATCGGCGGAATAGCCATATTCCAGAGCTACTTCCTCCGGAAAAATCTCGAACTTTTCAATCGCTTCTGGAGGATATCCGCGGATTTCCCTGAATGAACCGATGCGTTCACCATTGACCAGGATGACCGGCTGGTTGCCACCTCTGCCGCGTGCGCTGGCAATTTGTGGACCAAGCGCTTGCAGCAGTTCGGCAATGGACCCGACACCGTAAGCGGCAATATCCTCTTCCTCCAATTCGAGGATCGGCGGTTGCTCCGTATCGACCTGCTTGGCCAGGGCCGCACCCAGCACCAGGATCGTGTCGGCGGCAGATGCCCCGGTGGAAGCCGATGCCTCAGGCTGCTCCTCTTCTGGAGATTGCTGCGGAGCAGGCGCGTCCTGGGCATGCACCGCCGTGCTCGCAAACAGGCTGATCGCAATGGCCGCCGAACTGGCAGAACAGGTTAGTCGCAAATGTACACTCCAGATTGATTCTGACCATCGCCCCACAGCGCCGCCTATGTGCTCAGACAAAACAGCACACAAGGTTGGTTCGGGTAATAAAATGTCGCACATGTATCTTAGCTGTCGCAGGTGTTGCGCCACGCAGGAAATCGGTAGAAATCCCGTGGAGACTTCCCTTTTGGCCCGCCCACCGCTATTGCGCGCCGCCATGAACCAAATTGCAGATGGAACCTCGATTTAATGGCCAAAGAAGAACTCCTCGAAATGCGCGGCAAGGTGGTTGAGCTGCTGCCCAACGCGATGTTCCGGGTAGAACTAGAAAACGGCCATGAAGTGCTGGGTCACACCGCCGGCCGTATGCGCAAGAACCGTATCCGCGTGCTGGTGGGGGACGAAGTTCTATGCGAACTCACGCCCTATGATTTGACCAAGGCCCGCATCACCTATCGCTTTATGCCGGGACGCGGCGGCCCGGGTCCGCAGTAAGATTACGGGCGTGAGCACGCCCAGCCTCATTCTCGCATCGGCCAGCCCCAGGCGGCGCGAATTGCTCGCGCGGCTTGGCATTGAACCTGCACGCATCGTACCTGCCGATATCGACGAGACGCCTTTGAAGGGTGAGCTACCTCGTGCTTATGCCGAGCGCATGGCGCGCGAAAAGGCCGAGGCTGCCACCGACGACACGGCATTTGTGCTGGCAGGAGACACGGTTGTGGCCTGCGGGCGGCGTATCCTGCCCAAGGCAGAGGATGAGGCGACCGCGCGCGATTGCCTCCAGCTCCTCTCTGGCCGACGCCACCGCGTGCTCTCCGCCATCGCCCTTCGTGCGCCCGACGGGAGCATCAGAGAGCGACTGAGCGAGACACAAGTGCGCTTCAAACGTCTCTCGCACGAGGAAATCGACGCCTATCTCGCCAGTGGTGAATGGCACGGCAAGGCCGGTGGCTATGCCATACAGGGCCGCGCCGAAGGGCTGATCGCGTGGATCCAGGGCAGCCATTCGGGCGTGGTCGGCATGCCCCTGTTCGAAACGCGCGCACTGCTCATATCGGCAGGCTTCGACCTTGGCTGAGTGGCTCGTCGAGGAAGGGATCGGCGAAGAGCGCGCGATCCTGTTCGAGGATGGCAAGATTATTGCCGCCCGCCTGCACTGGCCTGGCGGGCTTACACTCGGCAAGGTCGAGGATGCGCAGGTGGTGAAGATGAATCCCCGCGGTCAGGGCACCAGAACCGCCTTGGTGCGTTTTGCCAACGGACAGGAAGCTTTCGCCAGTCGCCTGCCCCAGGATACGACCGAAGGGATGCGGGTGCGCCAGACAATCACCCGCGAAGCCATCAGCGAACGCGGACGGCTCAAACTCGCCCAGTCCACCCACACCGATGAGGCGCCCACACCGGCTCCGTCGCTCAAGCAGCAGTTGGAGAATGAGGGAGAGACCGCCAGTATCATCCATCGTTTTCCTGCTGAGGCCGATTGGGACGAGCTCTTCCTTGAAGCATGGTCGGGCGATGTAGCCTATAAGGGCGGCGCTCTGATCCTGTCGGATACGCCCGCCATGACATTGATCGACGTCGACCTGCACGACTATCCCGATGCGCTCTATTTCAACGGTGTTCCCGTGATCGCCAGCACGCTCAGGCGGATGAATATCGGCGGCAATATCGGCATCGATTTCCCCATGCTCGACAAATCCGATCGCAGGGGCATCGATACCAGGCTCGACAAATACCTGGCGGACTGGCCGCATGAACGGACCGCGATGAACGGCTTCGGCTTCGTCCAGATCGTCACCGCATTGCGCCAGCCAAGCATGCTTCAACGCATTGGCCGCAACCGCAGTGCGGCCGCGGCGCGCTTCCTGCTACGCAACGCCGAGCAGGTCGCGGAGCCCGGCACGCTCCTGCTGGTCGCGCATCCCGCAGTGCTCGCCGCCATGGAGACTGGATGGCTCGAAGAACTTGCCCGCCGCACGGGCCGCCAGTTGCGGACAGAGGCCCGCCCCGCCCTTGCCCTCGAAGCAGGTTTCGCGCAGACGGTATCCTCATGACCGCCAAGCCCTGCCCGATCTGCAAGAAGCCGCGCGTGGAGGAATTTACGCCCTTCTGTTCAAGCCGCTGCCGCGATCGCGACCTCGCGCGCTGGTTCAATGATGACTATGCCGTGCCCGGCGATCCTGTGAATCCGGAAGATATCGCAAAGGAAGACTAGAAAACCCTCTTGCCAAGTGGCGGAGGCTTCGCCATAGCGCCGCTTCCAACCGCTCGCCGGTCCATTAATTTGGATCTTCGCCGTAGCGATGCCCGGGTAGCTCAGTGGTAGAGCAGACGACTGAAAATCGTCGTGTCGGTGGTTCGACTCCGCCCCTGGGCACCACTTCTTTCAAAATCTCGGGCACCCACCTCACACGGGGACATGCTATTCCGTGTCCCCGCCAGAACATCTGTCAATCAAGTATACTGTCTCCGGAATTACTGTCGAGCTGACGATCAAATTTGCAAAACAAACTCATCGTCATCTCTATCATAGCAGTAGAGTGGTATCCCCTCGATATCATCGTGTATTACATTTACGCTAATAGCCGACGGGAAGAAGCAATTATAATGCTCTGTCGGAAACCAAAAAACTCTCCACCCATCTTCACCCCTAAAGACTTCAGGATATGCAGCCCGAAACCGGGAAAGCACATCCATGGCGATAATACCGTCAGCCGGGGCTTCTAGGAATTCGGGTTGATCCAACTCTTGTCGGCAGCTCGAGAGTGCAGTTAATAGGCCTAAGAGGGCAAGGGCAAACCTCATATTCCTCCTCTCTTCCGTCATCCCGAATTCCGGGGACAGTATACTTAATTGTCATCGCTTGCCCTCCTTCTTCGGACAGCACCTTCCGGGCCTGGCATTACGACCTGCACAAACCAAACCTAATGCATATGCGGCGTTTCCGCCCCCTTCGGCACTCGGATCGTCGCCACCAGCCTGCGCACCTCCGGCGGCGTGGGCGCAGTCAGTTTCGCCACGGTAATCGCCACCACGAAGTTGATCACCATGCCGATGACGCCGATCCCCTCGGGCGAGATGCCGAACAGCCAGTTTGCTTCCACATTGCTGTCCGGTGACCACAGTTTGAACCAGGCGATATAGAGGAAGGTGAAGGCCAATCCGCTCACCATACCCGCGATCGCGCCCTCGCGGTTCATCCACTTGGTGAAGATCCCTAGGAAGATCGCCGGGAACAGGCTCGCTGCCGCCAGGCCAAAGGCGAAGGCCACCACCTGCGCCACCCAGCCGGGCGGGTAGACGCCGAGATAGCCTGCCACCAATATCGCCGCGCTCGCCGCGATGCGGGCCGCAAGCAGCTCGCCCTTTTCGGTGATATCGGGCCGGAATGTGCGTTTGAGCAAATCATGGCTGACCGAGGCGGAAATCACCAGCAGCAGGCCAGCCGCGGTCGACAGCGCCGCCGCGAGCCCGCCTGCCGCCACCAGCGCAATCACCCAGCCGGGAAGCTTGGCGATCTCCGGATTGGCGAGCACCATGATGTCGCGATCGACATAGACCTCGTTTTCGCCCGGAGGAGTGCGGTTGGAGGTGAGCCTTTGCCCTGACGCACCGCGCTCCTCCGTATAGACCGGCGCACCATCGATCGCCTCACCGCTGCGATATTGCATGACGCCGTCCAGGTTCCGGTCATTGAAGGCGATGAGGTCGTTGTCCTCCCAATTGGTGAACCATTCGGGCGCTTCGGCATATGCTGTCTCGTTCACCGTATCGATGAAATTGAGCCGCGCGAAGGCGCCCACGGCGGGCGCGGTGGTGTAGAGCAGAGCGATAAACACCAGCGCCCAGCCAGCGGAACGGCGCGCGTCGCTCGCCTTGGGTACGGTAAAGAAGCGCACGAT
>CAJXLD010000095.1 GCA_913055595.1 uncultured Altererythrobacter sp. | reverse complement strand
TCTGCTGAGGATGCGACTGACAAGGTCCTCGCTGATGTTCGCTCCTATTATGAAGAGACGACGGACTGGTTTGTGCACGGCCTACTCGCGCTGAGACTGGAGGCTGATGAGATCGAGCCCGCACCATTCTACAAGGGTCTTTTGAGAGGCAACTTAGGAGCGACTTTCTACCCTTGAGGGGTATGTCCGCTATCCACCCATTAGAAGACATTCGGAGCAAGTCCCTGTCCTTTTGGACAGGTTGTCATTTCAAATCGCCCGCGCAAGCTGCCTGATGAAGCAATGTGTGCGACCCGCACTGCTTCCGTTCACAGGAGGGGGGTGGCTGCCAGCCCTGCTTGGCAGTCGCCCTTCTCCGTGAACGCAAGAAGCCCGATCACTGCACTTTCCTACAACGCTGGACACGTGCCAGCCTCGCTTCCATGCACTACCTGTCGCCCTGCGCCGGACCCTTTCGGACAGGCGCGGTGCCGGGAAAGGGATTTTTCCCTTTGGACAGTGTTAAATGTGTAAAGTCAGCCCAGCTTCGCGGCCATCAATTTGGCGAGATCGGTCTCGGGGCGTGGGCCGTAATGCGAGATGACCTCTGCCGCCGCTATCGAACCCATGCGCAGGCATGTTTCAAGCGGCTGCTGGCGGACATAGCCGGCGAGGAAGCCTGCCGCGAAAAGGTCGCCCGCGCCCGTCGTATCGACGACCTTGTCGATCGGTTCGGCCTTCACATCGGCACGGGTTCCGCGATGGACGCCAACAGCGCCTTCCTCGCTGCGGGTGACGACCAGCGTGGGCACCTTGTCCTGCAGCGTGGCAATTCCGGCATCGAAATCATCCTCACCCGTAATGGCCGCCAGTTCGACCTTGTTGGCGAAAAGGATATCGATCAGGCCATCATTGATGAGGGCGCGGAAATCGTCGCCATAGCGTTCGATCACGAAAGCATCGGACAGGGTGAAGGCAACCTTGCGGCCCGCACCCTTCGCCGTTTCGATCGCATGGCGCATGGCTGCTCGCGGCTGCTCCGGATCCCACAGATAGCCTTCGAGGAAGAGGATCGAGGCGCCGCCAATGGCTTCTTCATTGAGAGCACTGGCCGGCAGGAACTGGCTCGCGCCGAGGAAAGTATTCATCGTGCGCTGGCCGTCGGGCGTGACGAAGATCAGGCAGCGCGCCGTGGGCGGTTCGCCTTCGCGCGGCGGCGTATCGAAATCGATGCCGACCGCACGGATATCGTGGGCAAAGACCTGGCCCAGCTGGTCCGCCGCGACCTGGCCCACAAAGGCGCATTGCGCGCCCAGCGCGGAAAGCCCCGCCAGCGTGTTGGCTGCCGATCCGCCGGAAAATTCGCGTGCCGGACCCATCGCATCGTACAGTTCGCTGGCCTGGTCCGCATCGATGAGAGTCATGCCGCCCTTGGCCATGCCCAGTTCTTCAATCAGTTCGTCGGAACAGGTGGCCGTTACATCGACAATTGCATTGCCGATGGCGATAACATCATAGCGTGGTTCGGACATTGTATTTCCCGGATGGTGGATCGTTTTTTCGAGAGATTGACTTGGCCGCTCGGAGCAGCAATCGCAAGGACCAATGAGCGCAATTGTCTCCAGTTTTGCCCGGGCATTAGCCCAATTGGCCGATCCAAACGTGTTGCGCATCCTGCTCAAAAGCCTCGGCATGACGCTCGTCGGTTTCGTCATTGTCGCCGTGGTCGGCTGGTACTCCTTCGACGCGCAACTGGCCTGGCTGGGTCTGGGCGATACGGCTTTTACGGGCGCGGGAACCTTGCGCGAAGTGGCGAGCTTGCTGATCGCGATCCTGTTCCTGTGGTTCCTCTGGCGCGTGATCGCCATGGCGGTAATCCAGTTCTATGCCGAGGATGTTGTGCACGCCGTGGAGGCGCGCCATTATCCGGCAGCCGCGAGCGCCGCACGCGAACTTGCGCGGACAGAACAAGTCAAAGCGGCTCTGGGCGGAACGGCGCGCGCGCTGCTCGCCAATGCGATTGCGCTTCCCTTTGCGCTGGCGCTGCTGTTCACCGGCGTGGGCACTGCGTTGTTGTTCTGGGCGGTGAACGGCTGGCTGATCGGGCGCGAGTTGCAGGATATGGTGTGGCTGAGGCATGCGCACCAGCGCGAAGGATTGTGCCCTGTCAGCAAGTTCGAACGCTTCCTGCTGGGAAGTGCAGTGGCCGCATTGTTGATGGTGCCCTTCATCAACTTCCTCGCGCCCGTTCTGGGAGCGGCAGGTGCGACGCATCTGGTCCATCGCAAGATCAGGGGGTGATATGCGCTTTCCAATAGTTCTCGCCCTCGGCCTGGCGCTTTCCGCCTGCGTCTCGCCGCCGGTGATCCCGCCACCTTCCGCACCCCCGCCGACATCGCGTCCGCCTTCGCAGACGCGCCCCGTCCCGCCCAGTACTCCTGCTCCGCCGCCCGTGGCGGGTTTCCGCATGCCCGAGGTTTTGCGCGAGCCCGGCCTGGAAGGGGTGATCGAGCAATCGGCAGACAGGCTTGTCCGCCTGTTCGGCGCGCCACGCCTCGATGTGCACGAAGGCGATATGCGCAAATTGCAGTTTTCGGGCAGCGCCTGCGTGATGGATATCTTCCTCTACCCCTTGCGCCCCGATACCGAACCGGTCGCGACATGGATCGAAACGCGCCGCGCCAGCGATGGGGCAGAGGTCGACCGGCGGGCCTGCGTGCAGGCGCTGCGGCGGCAATAGTTCCGCGCCATGGGTAACCCGAAATTAAGTCTATGCGATCATAAGCATGTCCCTGAATCAGAGGGAAAGTGAAGAATGACCGCCCAATTTTCCGATTTCGCCCAGATTGCCGCGCATGACGGCCGTGTTTCGGACGAGGAAGTTCTGCGCCTGCGCCAGGAAGGCTGGGCCGACGGCCATATCCGCCGCGTGGAGGCAGAGGCCATCTTCGGCCTGCAGAAAAGCACTGAAAGTCCTTCGGAAACCTTCAGCGCCTTCTTCGTCGAAGCGCTCCGCAACCATGTGCTGAACGGCAGCGAACCGCGCGGCTATGCCAGCGAGGAAGAAGCCGACTGGCTGATCGCCATGGTCAAGCGCGATGGTCGCGTCTGCTCGATGACCGAATTCGAACTGCTGGTGCAGGTGATCGAAAAGGGCCGCAATGTTCCTGAAAGCCTCAAGACCTTCGTCCTCGAAACGTTGGAACAAGAAGTGCTGACCGGAACCGGCCCGACACGCTGCGGTGGCGAATTGTCTGATGCGCATGTGAGCGAAGCAGAGGCGCGCATCTTGCGCCGCGTCGTCTTCGGCTCGGCGAGCGATCGGCCGGGTGCAGTAAGCCGGCGCGAAGCCGAAATGCTGTTCCGCCTGAAAGATGCCACGCTGGAAGAGGCCAACCATGCCGAATTCAAGCGCATTTTCGTGCAGGGCGTGGGCAATTACCTGCTCGGCTTCGCCAGCGAGAGCGCGCATCTGAGCCGCGAGCGCATGCTTGAACTCGAAGGCTTCATCGCCGACAACAGGGCCGACATGGGCCGCTTCATGGGCGCCATGGCCAAAGCAGCACCCAATGCCTTCGGCATCGTCTTCGGCAAGAAGGAAGAAGGCCCGAGCCGCGAGGACCGCGTCGCTGAAGCCGCCGAATTCACGTCTTACGAGCAGGACTGGCTCGACCAGCAGATCAACGCCAACGGCCAGGTCGATTCCTATGACGAAGCGCTGCTGGAATTCCTCGCCGAGGAAACCGGCTGGGCCTAAACCATAAAGCTTTCGCCGCAGCCACAGGCGCCCTTGGCGTTGGGATTGTTGAAGACGAAGCCGGCGGTGAAATCGTCCTCGACCCAGTCCATCGTGCTGCCCACAAGGTAGAGCACGCTGGCGCCATCGATGTAGAAGATGCCGCCGGGCGTTTCGATCTTCTCGTCGAAGGGCACTTCCTCGGAGATGTAGTCGACCGAATAGGCGAGGCCCGAACAGCCACGACGCGGCGTGGACAGTTTCACGCCGATCGCATCTTCAGGGGCTTTCGCCATCAGATCGGCGATCCGCTGCTCGGCGGCGGGCGTCAGGATGACGGCAGCAGGAATCTGGCGGGTCTTGTTCTCGCTCATCACAACATCCCCAGTTCGAGGCGCGCTTCGTCGCTCATCTTCGAAGGATCCCATGGCGGGTCCCAGGTGACATTGACCTCGGCATCGCGCACGCCGGGGATGGAGCCAACGCGCAGCTCGATTTCTCCAGGCATGGTCTCGGCCACCGGGCAATGCGGCGTGGTGAGCGTCATGGTCACCACGACATCGGCATCGGGGGTAACATCGACACCGTAGATCAGGCCAAGGTCGTAGATGTTCACCGGGATCTCCGGATCGTAGATATCCTTCAGCGCGGCGATCACATCTTCATAGAGCTCGCCGCCCGGCTCGCCCGCAGACACGCCTTCGGGCTTCTTCTGCAGGAAACCCTCGAGATAATCGCGCTTGCGCTCAAGCTTTTCGGACGCGGTTTCCTCCACCGCATCCTCAACCTTGGCGCGCGGGGGCTTGGCGACAGCATCGACCACTTCCGCCTGCGGGGTGCTGGATGCAAAGTCCTTCTTGTCTTCTGGCTTGTTCATCAGCCGAAAATCCTCTTGGTCCGTTCAATGCCGCGGATCAGCGCGGCAATATCGTCTTCATCGCTGTAAATGCCGAAGCTGGCGCGCGCCGTGGCGGGCACGCCGAGGTGCTCCATCAAGGGCTGCGCGCAATGGTGCCCGGCGCGGATGGCGACATTCTCCTCATCGAGAATGGTGCCCAGATCGTGCGGATGGATCCCGTCGATCACGAAGCTGACAATGCCCGCGCCATCCTCTGGCCCAAAGAGCGTGACATCGTTCATCCCGCGCAGCGCATCGCGTGTTTGGGCCACCAGCGCGGCCTCATGTTCGTGGATCGCCTCGAGCCCGGTGGCAGAAACGTAATCGCAGGCGGCACCGAAGGCGACCGCCTCGGTAATCGCAGGCGTTCCGGCTTCGAAACGCTGCAGCGGGGGAGCATAGGTGGTCCCGGCAAAGCTGACCTTGTCGATCATCGCGCCGCCGCCCTGATAGGGAGGCATGGCGTCAAGGATCTCGGCCCTCGCCCAAAGCGCTCCGATCCCCGTGGGTCCGTAGAGCTTGTGCGCCGAAAAGGCGTAGAAGTCGCAGCCCAGCGCAGCGACATCGACGGGCATGCGCGGCACCGCCTGGCAGCCATCGATCAGGATCGTTGCGCCCACGCCATGCGCCATTTCAGCCGCACGCCGAACGTCAAGCACCGAACCGAGCACGTTGGAAACATGCGCCAGCGCGACGAGCTTGTGTGAAGGCGTCAGCTTGGCTTCGGCAGCATCGAGATCGATCCGCCCGTCTTCGGTAAGCGGGCAGACGTCGATGTGCGCCCCCTTGCGCTCTGCGAGCATCTGCCACGGCACGATATTGGAGTGGTGCTCGAGCGTAGAGAGCAAGATGCGGTCGCCCGCACCGATGTTCACCTCGCCCCAGGTCGCGGCGACAAGATTGATCGCCTCGGTCGCACCGCGGGTGAAGACCAGCTCGTCCTCGCGCCCGCCAATGAACTGCGCCACGCGGCGCCGCGCGGCCTCATAGGCGAGCGTCATTTCCGCGCTGCGCGAATAGACGCCGCGATGGACGGTGGCATAGTCGACACCGAGCGCACGCGTCATCGCATCGATCACCGCCTGCGGCTTCTGCGCGGTCGCGGCGGAATCGCAATAGTGCCAGGGCGCGCCCGCTGGCGTCACGAGGCCGGGGAAATCGCCCTTGCGAGTGGGCAGAGGGGCAGTGGTCACGGGCATGGCGTCGTCGTCCACTCGCTGCTGCCGCTGCGTCTGCAATGCTGGCGCAAGCCCGCTTCGAGCACGCGATAGCCGCCTTCGGCCTGCTCGATCAGGACGCGCCATTGCATGTCACGCACGGCATCATCCTCCAGCCCCTGTGCCGAGAATAGCAGCAGTTGCGAACCGCGCGTGCCGGGAAAGTCATTCACCTCCCTTTCGGAAGGAGATGTGCGCCCGACAGTCGAAAGGAAGTGCGCCAACACTGCATCGCCATCGGCAAAGACTTGGTCCGGCGTGGCGAGCGGGGCGAAACTTGCCGAGGGGACATAGCCCGTCAACACGGTCTCCCGCTGGGTGCAACCGGCCAGCGTAAGGGCGGCAAGGGTGATGAAAGCAAGCCGGTTCATGCCGCATGCCCTTGTTCGAGCACGCGCAGCGCCTCTTCGAAAAGTCGCTCACGTTCCGCTTCGTCCTCAAGGGAAGCAAAGGCGTCAGCGATAAAGGCGCGGATCAGCAGACGGCGCGCCGCATCGGGCGCAAGGCCGCGGCTGGCCATGTAGAAACGTGCTGCCTCATCCATCTGGCCGATCGCGGCGCCATGCGCGCATTTCACATCGTCGGCGAAGATTTCCAGCTCGGGCTTGGCATTGGCCGAGGCGCCCTTTTCGAGTAGCAGGCCCTTGAAATCCTGCGCGGCATCGGTGCGCTGGCCTTCGCGGCCGACATCGATGCGGCCGAGGAAATTGCCCGTCGCCTGGTTCCAATGGACCGCGCGGACCACCTGGTTGGAGGTCGCTTCGGGCGCATCATGCGTGGTGCGGGTGACGAATTCGCGCACAGCATCACCGCCGCCGATGGTGACACCGCCGAATTCGAAATGCGCGCCTTCGGCCAGATCGACCAGCACTTCGACGCGCGTGTAATCATTGCCCGCAATCACCGCGAACAGCTCTGCCCGCGCACCCTTGCCCACCGTCAGGCGGATGCGGTGCAGTTCGGGGGCATCACCGCCCACCACCATGCAATGGCGGCGCGTCTCGCCTGCGGCGAGTGTGGCTTCCTTCCACTGGTCGAGCGCGGCAACACCGAGCGCTTCGACAGCGTCGAAATCGGCGTACCGCCATTCCTCATCGCGTATGGTGGGAAGCGCGGTCATGCGGCTCCTCCATCACCCAGCTGCGTGACCTTGTAGGGCTGGCCCTGCTGGTCATAAGTGGTCCACTCGCCAACCTTTTCGCCGCGTTCGAAGGAGCCGGAACGCATCTTTGTGCCATCAAGCCGGAACCATTCCCAATAGCCATGCAACAGGCCATCAAGCTCCTGCCCGCGCGCCTTGAGGGAGCCGTCTTTGTGCAAGTCTTCGCGTGGAGTGAAGCCTTCGCCGGTCATGCCGCCATCACCTCATCATAGCCCTGTTCTTCGAGCTGCACGGCGAGGTCCGGACCACCGCTTTTCACGATGCGGCCTGCGGAGAGGATATGGACCTGGTCGGGCTGCACGTAATCGAGAAGGCGCTGGTAATGGGTGATCAGCAGCACGCCTTTGGCGGGATCGCGCATGATCGCATTGATCCCTTCGCCCACAACCTTGAGCGCATCGATATCGAGCCCGCTATCGGTTTCGTCGAGCACGGCGAATTTGGGGTCGAGAATGCCCATCTGCACCATCTCGTTGCGCTTCTTCTCGCCGCCCGAGAAGCCGACGTTCACGTTGCGCTTGAGCATGTCCATGTCGAGCTTGAGCAGCCCGGCCTTTTCCTTGGCCAGCTTGAGGAAATCGCCGCCCGAAAGCGGCTCTTCGCCGCGCTGCTTGCGCTGCGAATTGAGCGCCTCGCGCAAGAACTGGACATTGGAGACGCCGGGAATCTCAACCGGATACTGGAAGCCGAGGAAGAAACCCGCGGCGGCGCGCTCATGCGGGTCGAGCGACAAGAGATCGATTCCCGCTCGCCCTGAGCCTGTCGAAGGGCCGCTTTGTTCTTCAGGCGCAGTGCTCGAAGGAAAGGACGATGCTTCGACAAGCTCAGCATGAGCGGGAGGGGTGAAGCGCACCGACCCCTGCGTGACTTCATAGCCCGGACGGCCGCCGAGCACATAGGCGAGCGTGGACTTGCCCGCGCCATTGGGTCCCATGATCGCATGCACCTCGCCCGCGCCCACTTCGAGCGTGAGGCCCTTGAGGATTTCCTTGCCGTCAACTTCGGCGTGGAGGTTTTCGATTTTCAGCATTCAGTTCGTCTCTTCAAATCTAGATTCGTCACCCCGGACTTGTTCCGGGGTCAAGCTCCGCTTGGGCTGGCAAAAACAAGCTGGATCCCGGAACAGGTCCGGGATGACGCGGGAAGAAAGGCGGCGCAGCATCACGACCGCCCCCGCTTGCCTTCGCGCATTTGCTGGCCATGCGCACGCCGCGCGTCTTGCTTGTCGGCGATGCGCATGCGCATGCCGGCGGTGATGCGCGCAAGCACATCATCCATGTTTTCGAGGATGTCCTGCGCCTTGAGGCGCATCACCTTGATGCCCACCGCATTGAGGCTCTTGTCGCGGCGCTTGGAGAGCGTCTCATTCGCGCCCTCCTCGTCAATGGCGATGGCCATGCCGAGCAGGTGGCAGTTGAAATCGACGATCGCCGATCCGACCACCGCGTGCCGCTTAAAGGTGTAGGGGCCAAGGTCCGCCTTGGAGAACTTCTCCGCCAGCGCCTTGTGCGCCTCTGACGAATGCCGCCGCATCTCGCGCGCCTGCTCATGCAGCACGTCGAGCCGCTTGTCCGAGATTTCCCAGCCTCGCCCCTTCTTCTTGAGCGCGGGGGCTTCGGTTGCGTCCGTTTCGGGGAGTTTGAGGGTTTTGCGTTCAGTCATTTGGAATTCTTCAATCGATAAGTGCTGACAACAATTCCCAATGCCGAGAGCGGAAGTAGGTAGAAGACGGCGAAGTCCAGTAAGGTATCCGTCCACGGTGTCGGCAAATGCCATTCACCGTAACCCTTTGCGATCCACGGCGCGATTAGGAGCCAAATCAGCAACAGGACGAAGGCGAAGACGTACCTCACCCCACACTCCCTTCCAGCGAAATCGCCTCTTCGTCACCCCGGACTTGTTCCGGGGTCCAGCTGCCTACGACCAGCGCAGCAGAAGAAAAGCTGGATGCCGGAACAGGTCCGGCATGACGGTGAAAGATTGAACCACTCATCCGACTGATCCTTCCAGCGAGATCGCCAGTAGCTTCTGCGCCTCGACCGCAAACTCCATCGGCAGTTCCTTGAGCACTTCCTTGGCAAAGCCGTTGACGATCAGCGCCACGGCCTGTTCCTCGTCCAGCCCGCGCTGCATGGCGTAGAACAGCTGGTCGTCGCTGATCTTGCTGGTGGTCGCCTCGTGCTCGAT
>CAJXLD010000094.1 GCA_913055595.1 uncultured Altererythrobacter sp. | reverse complement strand
GTCATGCGCCTGACAGAAGACCGCTGCGATGTCCTGACCACGCCGCATCGCGTGTCATTGGGCGGGGGCACGAGCTATCTCGGCCGCGCGCTGGGCATGAACCGCCATGTCGAAGTCGAATATTGCCAGATGCCTTTGCATGCAGGGGACATCTTCGTGCTCAGCACTGATGGAGTGCACGAGTTCGTAAGCGCCCGAGATATATACAAGGCCACGCAGGCAGTCGAAGATCTGGACATTGCGGCCCGTGACCTGTGCGATTTGGCGCTGGAGCGGGGCAGCACGGACAACCTGACGATCCAGCTCATACGCGTCGATGACCTCCCCTTGGGCGAGGTCGAGGATTTGCTGGGGCAGGATACCCGCCTGCCGCCCGCACCGCCGCTCGAGGTGGGGCAGACTTTCGAGGGTTATGCCATCCTCAAGCAGATCCATTCGGGCAATCGCAGCCATGCCTATTTGGCTTGCGACCTGGCCGACAATTCCACCGTGGTGCTCAAAGTTCTCTCCACCGAACAGGCGCAAAACCCCGATGCGGTAGCGGCCTTGCTGTTGGAAGAATGGGTCATGCGGCGGCTCGAGCATCCAAACTTGCTGGCCGCCGCTCCCATCCATGCACCGCGCAAGCATGTCTATTCCGTCAGCAGGCTGGTGGAGGGGAAGAGCCTTTACCAGCGCCTGCTTGACGATGGGAGAATGCCGCTTGTTGCCGTGCGCAAGCTGGCTAGCCAGATCTCGGCTGGACTGGAAGCCATGCATCGGCGCGAGATGCTGCATCGTGATTTGCGACCGCAGAATATCATTCTGGATCAGCGCGGCCATGCCACCATAATCGATTTCGGATCGACGCAGGTAGCGGGCATCGACGAAGCCGTACCAAGGACGTTCGAAGACGCTGCCTTTGCCGGAACCATGCAATATTCCGCCCCCGAACTGTTTCTGGGCGATCCTGCCAGCGTGCGCAGCGATATCTTTTCACTGGGTGTGATCGTCTACCAGTTGCTGACGGGCGATCTGCCCTATGGCCCGCGCGTTTCTTCTGCCAACACACCGGCTGCGCAAAGGCGGTTGCGTTACACGCCCGCCACAACGCACAATCCCGATATTCCCGAATGGGTCGATGCTGCAATCGCGCGCGCGGTCTCGGTCGATCCGCGCCAGCGCTATGCCGAACCGGCGCTATTCGTGGACGATCTGGCGCGACCCAATGAGCAATTGCTCCAAGGCGAGCATCTGCCTGTATTGCAACGCGGCTCAGTCAGCGTGTGGAAGCTCATTTCCGCCGCGCTCGCGGCCGCACTCCTGCTTTCCATCCTTACCCGCCCGGATCTGTTTCCGGGTTCCACCACTCCACAAGAGGAGCCAGCACCATGATGACCAAATCCGATGTTACCACCATGATCCGCGCCGCCAAGCGCGAGAAGAAGATTTCCTGGGCGCAGATTGCCGAGGCCGCCGGGCAGAGCGAGATGTTTGTCACTTCCGCCTGCCTCGGAATGAACTCGCTGCTGCCCGAACCCGCGGCGAAGGTGGCCGCACTGCTGGGCCTGCCCGATGAAGCTGTTACCGTTCTCACCGAATATCCCACCAAGCAGTTCGACAAGACCGTACCGACCGACCCCTGCATCTACCGTTGGTACGAGATTACCGGCGTTTTTGGCGAGGCATTCAAGGAAGTGGTGCAGGAAAAGTTCGGCGACGGCATCATGAGTGCGATCGATTTCGATATGGATATCGAAAAGGTCGAGGATCCGAAGGGCGACCGCGTGAAAGTGGTGATGACGGGCAAATTCCTGCCCTACAAGAGCTGGTAAGGGGCAGATTGCCGCGTGAAGGCGGCAGGCCGTTTGTTGCAGTGCAAAAAACAGGCTTGCCGCCACCGCCCCGAATCGGCTATCAGGGTTTCAGCGAGTGACGCGCCCGTCCATTGGAGGACGATCAGGCACCCTCGCTGACAAGTTAAATCACAACGTGGCAATGGCGCCGCCGGTCTTCTTACAGACTTGGCGGCTTTTTTGCGTGCGTTGTCGGCAAGGAAAGTGGACGATGAACGCCCCGACAAATGTAATTACACCGGCTAGAGAAAAGCTGGTCGTTATCGGAAACGGCATGGCCGGTTGCCGCGCTGTTGAAGAGCTGCTGGAGCGCGATCCGGATCGCTATTCCATCACCATTTTCGGTGCCGAACCGCGCGTCAATTACAACCGCATCATGCTTTCGCCGGTGCTTGCGGGCGAAAAGACTTTCGACGAGATCGTAATCAACTCTGCCGAATGGTATGAAGAGAAAGGCATCGAACTGGTCAGCGGCGATCCGGTGGAACAGATCGATCGCAAGGCGAAATCGGTCATTTCGAAATCGGGTCGCGCCGAACCCTATGACAAGCTGCTGATCGCGACCGGTTCCGATCCTTTCATCATTCCCATCCCCGGCAATGATTTGGCCGGCGTGGTCACTTTCCGCGATCTCGATGATGTCGACAAGATGCTCGCCGCTGCAGAGCAGGGCGGTGATGCAGTGGTGATCGGCGGTGGCCTATTGGGGCTGGAGGCTGCGCATGGCCTTTCGCTTCGCGGTATGAAGGTCACCGTCGTTCACCTCATGCCGACGCTGATGGAACGCCAGCTCGACGAGGCCGCCGGTTTCCTGCTGCGGCAAGAACTCGAAAGCCGCGGCCAGACGATCCTCACCAGCGCCAACACCAAGGTCATCCATGGCGTGGAAGGCAAGGTCGTCGGAATCGAGCTCGAAGACGGCACCAAGGTGAAGGCGGACATCGTGGTGATGGCTGCCGGTATCAAGCCCTCTACGAGTCTCGCCAAGCTGGCCGATCTCGAATGCGAACGCGGCATCGTTGTGGATGACAATATGGTCACTTCAGACCCCGACATCCTGGCGGTGGGCGAATGCGTCCAGCATCGCGGGGCCTGCTATGGCCTCGTCGCGCCGCTCTGGGATATGTGCCGCTCGCTAGCCGATTACCTGACCGATGCGCCCAATGGTTACGAGGGCTCGGTCACTTCGACCAAGCTCAAGGTTTCGGGCATCGACCTGTTTTCCGCAGGCGATTTTTCTGGTGGCGATGGCTGCGAAGATATTGTCATGCGCGACGCTGCGCGCGGTGTGTACAAGCGCGTAGTCCTGAAAGACAACAAGATCATCGGCGCCGTGCTTTATGGCGATACGGCGGACGGCAACTGGTATTTCGACCTCCTGAAGAAGGAGGAGGATGTCGGCGACATCCGCGAGGGGCTGATCTTCGGGCAGGCATTTGCCAGCGGGGGTGCCCTGACGGACCCTAATGCCGCCGTTGCTGCCCTGTCGGATGATGCAGAAATCTGCGGCTGCAACGGCGTCTCCAAGGGCCAGGTGATCTCCTGCATCGCCAAGGGCGCGCATAGCGTCGATGCGGTACGCTCGACCTGCAAGGCATCGGCCAGCTGTGGAAGCTGCACCAACCTCGTCGAGAGCCTACTCGCGTTGACGCTGGGCGATGAAGTGGAAAGCGGGCCCAAGACGCTGTGCAAGTGTACCAGCTTCACCCACGACGATGTGCGTCGCCTGATCCTGGAGAAAGAGCTCAAAGTCATTCCCGAGGTCATGCAGGAATTGCACTGGACCACACCCGAAGGCTGCGCCTCATGCCGCCCCGCGCTCAATTACTACCTGCTCTGTGCCTGGCCGGGAGAGTACGAGGACGACGAGAAGAGCCGCTACGTCAACGAGCGCCTGCACGCCAATATCCAAAAGGATGGCACCTATTCGGTGGTTCCGCGCATGTGGGGCGGGCTTACCTCGCCCAACGAGCTGCGCGCGATTGCCGATGCGGCGGAAAAATATGGCGCGCGCACGGTCAAGGTGACAGGCGGCCAGCGCATAGACCTGTTCGGAATCAAGAAGGAAGACTTGCCCGGCATCTGGGCCGATCTGAATGCTGCGGGCATGGTTTCAGGCCATGCCTACGGCAAGGCGCTGCGCACGGTGAAGACTTGCGTCGGCAGTGAATGGTGCCGCTTCGGCACGCAGGATTCGACCGGCCTCGGCGTCAAGATCGAGCAGATGACCTGGGGCAGCTACATGCCGCACAAGTTCAAGATCGCCGTCAGCGGCTGCCCGCGCAATTGCGCCGAAGCGACGATCAAGGATTTCGGCGTGGTCTGCGTCGACAGCGGATACGAACTGCATGTCGGCGGCAATGGTGGTATCCATGTCCGCGCAACAGACCTGCTGTGCAAGGTGGAGACCGAAGAGGAGGCGATGGAACATTGCGCCGCCTTCATCCAGCTTTACCGCGAAGACGCGCATTACCTCGAACGCACGGCTCCCTGGCTCGAACGCAAAGGGCTCGACTGGATCAAATCGCAGCTTTTCGATGATCCCGATGCGATCAAGAACCTGGCGCGCCGTTTCCGCTTCTCGCAGAAATTCTGGCAGGTCGATCCCTGGGCCAACCGCGCTGGCGGTGCCCACAAGGACCTGCACAGCCACCTCGCCGAAGTGCGCCCCCTTTCCATGGAGAATGCATGATGTCCGCGCCTGTCGGCACATGGCTCGATATCGGGCCGACCACACAGATTGCTCCCGGCACAGCCCGTACGCTGCCCGTTGTCGGTGGTGAGGAGATCGCGGTCTTCCACACCATGCGCGGCGAATTCTACGCGCTGGTCAATTCCTGCCCGCACAAGCGGGGTCCGCTTAGCCAGGGCATCGTCCATGGCGATACGGTGACCTGCCCGTTGCACAATTGGCGCATTTCGCTGCGCACGGGTGAGGCGCAGGGCGATGACGAAGGTTGCACGCCAACCATTCCGCTCAAAGTCGATGCCGGGCGGCTGTTCCTGCTGCGCGAGGCGGTGATACCCTCGGGCAAGGCAGCCTGACCCGTGACGAACGGCCCCATCCGCACCACCTGCGCCTATTGCGGAGTGGGTTGCGGTATCGAGGCGACAGCCTCCGCGGGCCGGTCGGTCACGATCAAGGGTGACAAGGCGCATCCCGCCAATCTCGGTAAGTTGTGCTCCAAGGGAACCCATCTGGGCGAGACCGTCGGGCTGGAAGGGCGCCTGCTGCATCCCATGATTGGCGATGCACAGGTGAGTTGGGACAAGGCGCTCGACGAGGTCGCTGGCCGCATGCGCACGACTATTGAGGAGCACGGGCCGGATTCGGTCGCCTTCTATGTCTCGGGCCAATTGCTGACCGAGGATTATTACGTCGCCAACAAGCTGCTCAAAGGCTTTGTCGGCACGGGCAATATCGACACAAATTCCCGCCTGTGCATGGCCAGTGCAGTCGCTGCGCATAACCGTGCTTTCGGCGAGGACGTGGTGCCCTGCTCCTACGAGGATCTCGACTGCGCCGACCTGGTGGTGCTGGTTGGATCGAACACCGCCTGGTGTCATCCGGTCATCTGGCAGCGGATCGAGAAATTGCGCGAAAGGCGCGGGGCCAAGCTGGTGGTCATCGACCCGCGCCGCACCGAAACGGCCGAGCGCGCTGACCTTCACATTCCGGTTGCTCCCGATGGCGATGTGGCACTGTTCAATGCGCTGCTGGCCGCCATACGCGACAAGGGCAAACTGGACCACAAATTCCTTGATGCGCAATGCGATGTGCCGGAGGGCTATATCGAGGGCCTCGATGCCGCAGCGCATGGCATTTCGCCTGCAAAGTTCGAGAAACTCGTCTCGCTTGTCTGCGAACGTGAGCGCATGGTCACGCTGTTCAGCCAGGGTGCCAACCAGTCCGTCTGCGGTACGGACAAAGGCAATGCGATCATCAATTTCCATCTCGCCACGGGCCGCATCAACCGGTTGGGCGCGGGGCCGTTCAGCATTACCGGCCAGCCCAATGCCATGGGCGGGCGCGAAGTGGGCGGGCTGGCCAATATGCTCGCCTGCCATCTGGGCTTTTCCGAGGGCGAAAGGGACGCTGTCTCCGCCTTCTGGGATACACCCAATCTTTGCACCGGCCCCGGTCTCAAGGCGGTGGACATGTTCCGAGCCGTGCATGAAGGACGCATCAAGTTCATCTGGGTGATGGCGACCAATCCGGCGGTGTCCATGCCCGACGCCGGCTTTGTTCGCGAAGCACTAACGAAATGCCCGACCGTGGTGGTCTCCGATGTGATCGCCGATACCGATACCGCGCGGCTCGCCGATATTCGCCTGCCCGCGATGGGCTGGGCGGAAAAGGATGGCACGGTTACCAATTCGGAGCGTTTCGTCTCGCGCCAGCGCGGCTTCCTGCCTGCACCGGGAGAGGCAACGGCCGATTGGCGGATCATTTGCGATGTGGCTGAAAAGCTCGGGTGGGCAGAGGCCTTCGATTTCGCCAACGCCGCCGCCGTCTTCCGCGAATATGCCGCCATGACACGGCTTTCGGGCGAGCATGGCAAGGTGCTCGACCTTACGCAATGGGCCGAATGCAGCGATACGGATTATGACGCGATGGAACCCTTCCAATGGGGCGGTCGCCATCCGTTGAAGAAGGGATTCTCGACGGCAAAAGGCAAGGCGCAAATCGTGCCGGTTGAGGTCCAGCCTCCCGCCCGGCAAGACGGCAAGCTCATGCTCAACACGGGCCGCTATCGCGATCACTGGCACACAATGACGCGCACCGGCCTCAGCGCCACGTTGTCGATCCACCGCCGCGAGCCATTGCTCGAAGTGGCCCCGGCAGATGCGGAGCGACTGGGCGTGAAGGGCGGAGGATTGGCGCGTGTTTCGACGGAATTCGGCCAGTCGCTCTATCGCGTTGCCGTCAGCCAAGGGCAGGCACAGGGCCAGATCTTCGTGCCCATGCATTTCACCGATGCCAATTCGGGCGGCGGTCGTACGGGCAGGCTGGTGCACCCGCTAACGGATCCGGTTTCCGGACAGCCCGGCTTCAAGAATGTCCCGGCGGAGGTGGAGCCCTATGCGCCCGACTGGCGCGCTTTCCTCCTCACGCGTGAAGAGCTTGAGCCGCAATGCGACTATTGGGTTCGTGCGCGGGTGAAGAGCGGCTGGCTCACAGAACTCGCCGGCGTGGGTTCCGTCGATGCCGATGAACTCCTGCCCGAAGGTGACCGCCTCGAAGTTACCGATATCAAGCGCGGCATGCTCCGCGTTACCGTCCAGGATGACGAGGGTCACCTTCTCGCCGCCCTCTACGTTACGCGCAGTGGGCGATTGCCCGATCGCGACTGGATCACGCGGCAATTCGCAGAGCCCGATGCCAGCGATGCCGAACTCGTCGCTGGACGCCCGGCCAAGCCGCTGCCCGATCGCGGTAAACTCGTCTGCCTGTGTCACGATGTTGGTGAAAAGACCATCGAAGCTGCCATCGGCGAAGGCAACGACAGCGTCGAAGCCGTGGGCAAGGCAACCTGTGCGGGCACCAATTGCGGATCCTGTCGTCCCATCATTTCGCGACTGATTGATGCCCAGCGTGCATATTTGAGCGAGGCGGCGGAATGATCGACTTTGGCGAAGTTTGGCTGGTGGGCGCTGGCCCCGGCGATCCCGACCTGCTCACGCGCAAGGCGGAGAAACTGATCTGCGACGCCAGCGTGGTGTTCTTTGACGCCTTGGTTGGGCAGGGTGTACTCGACCTCGTGCCCGACCATGTGCGGCTGGTCCCTGTCGGCAAGCGTGCAGGTCGCCATTCGAAGGACCAGAATGCCATCGACGCGCTGATCGTGGAAGCGGCATTGGCGGGCGAGAAGGTCGTGCGCCTCAAGGGCGGAGACCCCTCGATTTTCGGCCGCGCGATGGAGGAGCTCACCGCCTGTCGCGACGCGGGAATTCCCGTACACATTTGTCCCGGCGTGACGGCTGCCAGCGCAGCATCGGCGAGCCTTGGCATGTCGCTCACATTACGTGGCCTTGCGCGGCGGCTTACCTTCGTCACCGCGCATACGAAGAGGGGCAAGGTGCTGTCGCTCGACTGGCAGGCACTGGCCGATCCCGAAGCGACGCTTGCCATCTATATGGGCAAGTCTTCGGCCGCGCAGATCGGCGAGGGGTTGATGTCCGCTGGCCTGCCGGGCAGCACGCCTGTCGCGCTGGTTGAAAATGCCAGCCTTGATGGCGAGGTGAGCTTTGTCACAAGGCTGGACCTGCTGCCACTCGCTGCCAAGACCGCCGTGGGTGATGGACCTGCCCTGCTGCTGATCGGAGAGGCCATTGGCGCAGCGGCAAAGGCGCAAAGCAGGGCTACACTGCATCGTGCCGATTTCGACCAAGATCGATCACACCCTTCCACGAACGATTGACCGCCCCGCACGCAAGTGGCAATCGCGCCTCTCGCCCAGGCGGGTGTAGCTCAATGGTAGAGCAGCAGCTTCCCAAGCTGACGACGAGGGTTCGATTCCCTTCACCCGCTCCAATCGGCCGTTGGACCGATTTACGCGGGCTCGGTTCCGTTGGCCGCGCTTCGCTTGGCCGCCTTCGCGGCTTTGTCGCTGCGGCTTCACCCGCTCCAATCGCCTCCCTATAGGCACGGCATGCCCGCCTTCCTCCTCAGCTTTGTCGCTTGCATGCTTGTCACCATGGCTGGCCGCGAGCAGTTGCGACTGGCGCGGCTTGCCAGTGTGCTGGGTGTGCGGGCGGGTCTCATAACAGCGGTCGGCATATCCGCAATTGTGACTGTCACCCTTGCCGCTTGGTCGGGGAGCATGTTGGCGATCGCGATCTCGGACGCGTCCGAGGAGATTGTCATTGCCATAGCCCTGTTGTTGGCTGCGCTGCAGCTTGCAGTATTGCGCGCCAAGCCCGCGCCGAAGGAACCGACCTGGTCGTTCGGGGCAATGCTGATTGTCATGCTTGTCGCCCAGATCTGCGACGGCGCACGCCTGCTGGTGTTGGCTTTTACGGTGCATACAGGAGAGCCGGTGCTGGTCGGCGCCGGCGGTGCTTTGGGCAGCATGACAGCCCTGCTGGTCGCCAGTTTCTTTGGTGGGAATTGGGAACGCAAAGTACCCCATCGCGCCTTGTCCCGGACTGTCGGCGCCATATTGATGTTGGCTGCTTTAATCATCGGCATTTCGGCATAAATACTATATATTGATCGACGCAATCGATCACTGTCAGGCATTAACTCAACTGGCGACCGACATGCCCACTACCCATATCCCGTTCATCGAAAGGGGATATGAAATGACCATTACTGGTGACAATTCGAAGGCGCCCTTGATCGAGGGTCTGAACGGCCTGCTTGCCGATCATACG
>CAJXLD010000093.1 GCA_913055595.1 uncultured Altererythrobacter sp. | reverse complement strand
TGTGGCAGAGGGCGTCGAAACGGAAGAACAGCTTGCCCTGTTGCGCAAGATGGGTTGCCATTTTGCCCAAGGGCATTTGCTGGGCCACCCACTCGAAAGTGCGCAAGTCAGCAGCTACGTCGTGGACGAGGCAATCGTGTCCGCCAAGCCATTCGCCCCGTCGCGCGCAGCGTGAGGCCGGAGGAAAGGCAGCCTACCATTCTGGGCGCGAGACCTTTAGGATGCGTCCATGCCCCATCACACCAAGACCATCACGATCTCCACCAATGGCAAGGCACTGCACGAATTCACGGATGAGGTGGAACAATGGCTTGCGTCTATCGACATCGAGACCGGGCTGCTCACGCTATTCTGCCGCCACACTTCCGCATCATTGCTGATCAACGAGAATGCCGCGTCGGCAGTGCAGCGCGATATGCTGCGCTGGCTTGAGAGGATCGCGCCCGAACATGATGGTTACGAGCATGACACAGAGGGCCCGGATGACATGCCCGCGCATTTACGCACGGTCCTGACCGGTGCATCCCTGCAGATCCCTGTGGTCGACGGTCGCATGGTTTTGGGCACTTGGCAGGGCATCTATCTGGCCGAGCATCGCGCCAATCCACATCGCCGACAAGTCGTTGCCCATGTGATGGGTGAGTAGTCGCAACTCCACGAAAGGAGGAGCAGCATCTCTCATCCCGGTTGAAAGTAGCCACGCAAAACTAGGCTTGCCGCGGCTTGCGCGAGTCGATATGTGAACGTTCACAACTTTCAGCCACTCCGATTTAGAGAACACTATTGAAAGCCTGTATTCGCCTGTATGATAGCGCTATCATGTCAGCGCTTTCGAACAAAATCGGAAGAAATACGAATTTTTGGCAAGGCTCTATTGCAGTGCAGCATAAACGAGGCGTAGTATGGACCACAACATGATCGCGCACGGAATATTTGCATGACGTCGAAGGCGCACACTCTCCTTCTTTTCGGGGCGACCGGAGACCTGTCTCGCCGCATGCTTCTACCGAGCCTTTGCGCTCTCCATGCCGAGCATCTCGTGTCGGAAAATCTGCGCATTGTCGGCACAGCGCGATCAGAACTCACTGATCTTGAATTCCGCAATTTCGCCCGCGAAGCGCTGGAAAAGTTCCTGCCCGCAGAGCGCCGGGGCAGCATGGCCGAATTCCTCAACCGCCTGCATTATCAGCAATTGGATGTAACCACACCTGAAGGATATATGGAGCTCGCGGAAAAGGCCGGACCGGGCGAAGATCTGGCGATCTTCCTTTCCACCGCACCCAGCCTGTTCAAGCCAACGATCGAAGGTTTGGCTGGAGCGGGCCTGGCGGGCGAAGGTGCAAGGATCAGCCTGGAAAAGCCGCTGGGAACCGATCTCGCCTCGAGCTGCGAAATCAACGATGCGGTTGCCACCGCCTTCCCTGAAGAGCGGATCTTCCGCATCGATCACTACCTGGGCAAGGAGACGGTTCAGAACCTGCTTGCCCTGCGCTTTGCAAACCTGATGTTCGAGCCGCTGTGGCGTTCGCAATATATCGACCACGTGCAGATCACCGTGGCAGAGACCGTGGGCCTGGAAAGCCGCGTCGATTTCTATGACGATGCCGGCGCGTTGCGCGATATGGTGCAGAACCACATGCTGCAATTGTTGGCGCTGGTGGCTATGGAACCGCCCACCAGTTTCACCGCCAATGCCGTACGCGACGAGAAAGTGAAAGTGCTGCGCGCGCTTCGACCCGTGGAAGCGAGCGAAGTGGTGACCGGCCAATATCGCGGCGGTGCATCGAACGGCAAGATCGTCCCCGGCTATGACGAGGAGCTGGGCCGCGACAGTGATACCGAAACTTTCGTTGCGCTGAAGGCGCATGTCGACAATTGGCGTTGGCGCGGCGTGCCCTTCTACCTGCGCACCGGCAAACGCCTGCATGAGCGGGTGACCGAGATTATCGTGCAGTTCAAATGCGTACCGCACTCGATTTTCCCCAGCGCACGGATGAAGCCCAACAAGCTGGTGATCGGCATCCAGCCACAGGAAAACATCCAGCTCAACATGATGACCAAGGTTCCCGGTATCGACCAGGAAGGCATGGTGCTGCGCTCCGTGCCTTTGGACATAGCCATGCCCGATGCCTTTTCCGACAAGCACAAGCGCATCGCCTATGAGCGGCTACTGCTCGACCTCATCGAAGGCGATCAGACGCTATTCGTGCGGCGCGACGAAGTGGAAGCGCAGTGGAACTGGATCGATTCGGTCCGCGCAACCTGGCTGGCAGAGGGCATCACGCCAAAAACCTATTCGGCCGGCTCCTGGGGGCCCAGCGCCGCTATCGCGCTGGCAGAACGCGACGGGGTGAGCTGGCATGAGTAACCTCCACCCGACCATAGAACGCGTCACCGACCGCATTATCGAAAGATCGAAGGCAAGCCGCACTGCCTATCTTCTGCTGATGGAGGAAGAGGGTGACAAGCATCGCGACCGCAACCGCTCCCTCCCTTGCTCAAACCTAGCGCACGGCTTTGCTGCAGCAGGCGAGGACGCCAGTTCCATCGCCGGGCGTGCCGGACCCAACATTGGCATCGTTAGCGCCTATAACGACACGATCAGCGCGCATCAGCCCTATGGCGCCTATCCGCCGCGGCTTAAAACCTATGCCCGCGAAGTGGGCGCGACCGCACAAGTAGCTGGTTCCACACCCGCCATGTGTGACGGGGTGACGCAAGGAGCCGAAGGCATGGAAATGTCGCTCTTCAGCCGCGATGTCATTGCGCTTTCCACCACGGTCGGCCTCTCGCACCTGATGTACGACGCGGTGGCACTGCTGGGCATTTGCGACAAGATCGTGCCCGGCCTGCTGATGGGCAGCCTGCGCTTCGGCTGGCTCCCTGCCATGTTCGTGCCTTCCGGCCCCATGCCCAGCGGTATTCCCAACAAGGAGAAGCAGCGCGTCCGCCAACTCTATGCCGAGGGCAAGGTGGGCCGCGCCGAATTGCTTGAAAGCGAGAGCAAGAGCTATCACTCGCCCGGCACCTGCACCTTCTATGGCACAGCCAATTCCAACCAGATGATGATGGAACTGATGGGGCTGCACATGCCGGGCGCGGCATTTGTAACGCCAGGCACAAAGCTGCGGCAGGAACTGGACCGCGCCGCCGTGCACCGCCTCTCCGCCATCACGCGGGAGGGCAATGACTATCGCCCGCTCGCCCATTGCGTGGATGAAAAGGCTGTGGTCAACGCCGCTGTCGGCCTGTTGGCAACAGGCGGCTCCACCAACCACGCCATCCATATTCCCGCCTTTGCGCGCGCAGCCGGGATCATCATCGACTGGACTGATCTGGCGGAGCTGAGCCATGCCGTGCCGCTGCTCGCGCATGTCTATCCCAACGGATCGGGCGACGTGAACCATTTCCACCATGCTGGCGGAATCGGCTTCGTCATCCGCGAATTGCTGAGCGCGGGCCTGGCTCATGCAGATGTATTGACCGTGGCGGGAGAAAAGGGCCTCAACGATTATGCCCGCGAGCCCTGGCTCAACAAGGACAAGCTCGACTGGCGCGATGTGGGTGACACGACCGATCCCGACATGCTGCGCCCGGCCAATGACCCCTTTCAGCCCGACGGCGGCATGCGTCTGGTTGAGGGCAATCTCGGCCGCGCCTGCTTCAAGACCAGTGCGGTCACTCCCGATCGCTATACAGTTGAGGCACCCTGCCGCGTCTTTTCGGACCAGGAGGAGGTCAAGGAGGCTTTCAAGGCCGGGGAGCTTGACCGTGATGTGATCGTGGTCGTCCGTTTCCAGGGGCCGCGCGCCAATGGCATGCCGGAATTGCATGCCCTCACCCCTCCACTCGGTGTCCTGCAGGACAAGGGCTATAAGGTCGCGCTAGTGACCGATGGCCGCATGTCGGGAGCTTCTGGCAAGGTACCTGCTGCAATCCATTGTTCACCCGAGGCTTTGGGAGGCGGACCGCTTTCCCTGCTGCAGGATGGCGATGTGGTGAAGCTCTGTGCCACCGACGGCACACTATCCACCACGGCAGACCTTTCGACCCGCACGCCTGCCACACCGCCTCCGGCGCATGTCGGCACAGGGCGCGAGCTCTTCGCCATGTTCCGCGCCGGTGCAGACGAGGCTGAAAAGGGAGGCAGCGCCATGCTTGCCGCGGCGGGGCTGTGATGGATATCGTCGCAGTCGATATCGGCGGTACGCACGCTCGGTTCTGTATCGCCACTGTTAGCGATGACGGATCAATTTCCCTATCGGAGGAGATGACCCAGAAGACGTCCGACCACGCCAGCCTGAAGACCGCATGGGAAGCTTTCGAGGCGGCGCACGGAAAACCACTGCCGCCCCGCGCAGCCATTGCCATTGCCGGACCAGTGACAGGTGAGACGGTGCGCATGACCAACAATAGCTGGGTTTTGCACACGGGCGCACTGGACCAGCAGCTGGGCATCGATGCCGTCAGCGTGATGAATGATTTCGCCGCCGTTGCCCATGCCGTTGCCAATGCCCCCGAGGACGAACTCATTCATGTAACCGGCCCCGAAGGCCCCCTGCCCGCACAAGGCATGATCAGCGTGGTCGGCCCCGGCACAGGACTGGGCGTGGCGCAGTTTCTGCGTGTCGACGGCACCTATCACGTACAGGCCACCGAAGGGGGGCACATGGATTTTGCCCCGGTCGACGATCTCGACGTCCTGTTGTGGAGCAAGCTGCGCAAGCTGCACACGCGCGTTTCAACCGAACGGATCAATTCCGGTCCGGGCATTGTGACCATCTACCAGGCACTGGCCGAGCTGGAGAAGCGCCCCGCAACGCTGCAAAGCGACCGCGAGATCTGGACCGCCGCACTCGAAGGAACGGACAGCCTCGCCGTGGCCGCCATGGACCGTTTCTGCATGAATCTGGGCAGCGTGGCAGGCGATTTCGCGCTCACCCACGGTGCATGCGGCCTCGTACTGGCCGGCGGACTGGGATATCGCCTGCGCGACATCTTGCCGGATTCCGGTTTCGGCGATCGTTTCCGCTTCAAGGGCCGTTACGAAAGCCTGATGGCCTCGATTCCGGTCAAGCTCATCACCCATCCGCAGCCCGGCCTGTTTGGCGCAGCAGCGGCCTTTGTCAGGGAGCATGGCAAGTGAACCATATTGAAGAGATCATGCGCGCTGCACCCGTCATCCCGGTGCTGGTGATCGACGATGAGCACGAAGCCCGCGCGATTGCCGAGGCGTTGGTCGAAGGCGGCTTGAAAGTTCTTGAAGTCACATTGAGGACCGAAGCCGCGCTAGAAGTGATCAAGCGCATGAACCTGGTTAAAGGCGCGATCGTTGGTGCGGGTACGGTAACCAACAAGGACCAGCTGGATGCCGCCTTGGGTGCCGGTGCGGAATTCATCGTCTCTCCCGGCCTTACCGAAGGCCTTGGCCATGCGGCGATCAAATCCGGCACGCCTTTCCTGCCGGGGGTTGCGACGGCAGGCGACATCATGCGCGGCATGGACATGGGGCTGGAACATTTCAAATTCTTCCCGGCCGAAGCCGCTGGCGGCATACCCGCGCTGAAGAGCCTCGCTGCCCCCTTTTACCAATGCAAGTTTTGCCCCACGGGCGGAATCACTGCGGAAACCGCGCCCGACTGGCTGGCGATCCCCAGCGTGCTCTGCGTGGGCGGGAGTTGGGTCGTGCCCAAGGGGGCCGATCCGGCGGATGTCCATATGCTGGCTCGAGAAGCGGTGAAAATGGCGCAATGAAGTCTGTTGCAGACCTCATCACTCGCCTGCAGGAAAACCACCTGCGCACAGCTGAAACGCCGCTCTTCAACCCCGTCTTCCAATTGTCGCTCGACCTTTCCCGCCTGCTGGAGCGTGGGGAGCTGACGCTGGATGACTGCGCCGCGATGATCGCGGAACTGGAATGTTCCGCCCTCGCCCAGCGCGCGGACCGGTTGCGGCACATGGTGTCGCCAGTCGGAGAAACCGCGAATGTCGAGGCGCTCTATGCGGCCAGCACAGCGGAAAGCTTCGAGGATTTCGCCTCCCATTGGCAAAGCCCGCAATTGCACGCTGTCTTCACCGCGCATCCAACCTTCTTGATGACGCCAGCGCAGACCGAAGCCGTGGCACAGGCTGCCTCCGCCGAAGAAGGGGTCGATCCCGCCTGCGTGATTGGCGAAAGGCCCACTGTTACGCTCGCCTATGAGCATGAACGCGCCATGCGCGCCATTGCCCATGCGCAGCAGGCCCGCGACACGATCAACGCCAACTTGCTGGCCCATGCGCGTGAGAAGTGGCCCGACCAATGGCTCGACCTATTCCCCCTGCCCTTCCGCTTTGCGAGCTGGGTGGGATACGATATGGACGGGCGCACCGATATTACCTGGTCCAACTCGATCGGTTTCCGGCTGGCCGAAAAGGCCGAACGGCTGGCGCTCTATTGCGCATCGCTAGAGAAGATCGATTCCAAGCACCGCCTGCTGGGCGAGCTGAAGCCGGCCACCGACTATGCCAGGGAACGCGCGGAAGATTTTGCCGCCGACCTTTCCGATCCCGCGGCGCTTTCGGTCGCCGCCAACCGCCTGACAGCAAGCGACCCACGCAAGCTACTCAGCCTCCAGCCCTATATCGATACTCTGGAAGCCGAAGCCGCCAAAGCAGATGGCGAGAGGTCGCTACAACTGAAGGTGTTGGCCGCCTCCATGCGTGCCGACGGGCTCGGCATGGGCTGGATCCACTTCCGCGTGAACGCCAAGCAGCTCAACAATGCCATCCGCCGCAAGCTCGATCCGACCGGAGCCATTGACCTGTCGAGCAAGGGCGCCATTGTCCATATCCGCCGCGCGATCGAGGAAGTGGAAGCACACCGCTCCAACTTTGCTGCGCTCGCCATCGAAAGCAGCACGGCGATCCGCCAGTTCCTCGCCATGGCGCAGATCCTCGCCCATGTGGATGCCGACGCGCCGATCCGCATGTTGATTGCCGAATGCGAGGACCCGGCGACCATCCTCGCCGCGCTCTATTTCGCCAGGCTCTTCGGTATCGAGGATAAGGTCGATATCTCGCCGCTGTTCGAAACCGAAAGCGCGCTGGAGCATGGCGGGCGCTTCGTCGACGCGCTGATGGCTGAGGAAATCTATCGCGATTACGCACGCCTGCGCGGCCGCGTAGCGATCCAGACGGGTTTCTCCGATGCCGGGCGCTTTGTCGGCCAGATCCCCGCCAGTCTCGCCATCGAACGCCTCCAGGGCAGGCTCGCACAGGCCATGGCCGAAAACGGCATGAGCGATGTCGCCGCGCTGATCTTCAACACGCATGGCGAAAGCATGGGCCGCGGCGCGCATCCGTCCTCGCTGGAAGATCGCCTGACCTGGCCGCTTTCGCCCTGGGCCAAGCGCCGCTTTGCCCGCGCGGGGATCACGCTGGAACCGGAAGTGAGCTTCCAGGGCGGCGACGGCTATCTGTGGTTCGAAACGCCCGAACTGGCGCTGGCGACGCTTACCCGGATTGCCTGCATCCGCCCCGCCGCGACGGACAAGGATGCGCCGACCGATCTGTTCTATCGCCGCACCGACCTCAGTCTCGATTTCTATCGCGCTATCCGCGATCACCAGCGATCGCATCTGGAGAGCCGGACGTACAGCCGCGCGGTCACCGCCTTCGGCCTCGGCCTGCTCAACCCCACGGGCAGCCGCGTCTCGCGACGCCAGAGCGATATTGCAGCCGACCGCGAAATGAGCCTGCGCCAGATCCGCGCCATTCCGCACAACGCGGTGCTGCAGCAGCTCGGCTATCCGGTGAATGTGATCGCCGGCGTGGGCGATGCGGCGGAGGGCAATTACGAGGAAATGGCCGCTTTGCTCACCGAAAGCGAGCGCGGCAAGCAGCTGATCCGGCTAGTGCGTGCCTCCAACGCGCTTGCCAGCGTAAAGACCGTCGCCGCCTTCGGCGAGTTGTTCAATTCGGCATACTGGGCCAGCCGTCCCTATCGCGGGACCGAGGGTCACCTGACAGCCGCCTGCGGATCGCTAGCAGAATATCTGGTCAAGGATGACCGGGTGGGCGTGTTCCGCCGCCTGGCCAGCCGACTGCGCGTGGATGCGCTCAAGCTACACCGCCTGCTTGACCTGATCCCAGATGAGGACCCGGAAGAAGACCGCGAGGATGTGCGCAGAGTGATCGGGGTGCTGCAGGCCCTGCGCCTTGCGCTGTTCCAGCACATGTTCATCCGCGCGGTCAGCGTCCCGGTATTCAGCCGCGCCAATGATGTGTCGCGCGACGACGTGCTGGAAATGGTCTTCACCCTGCGCGTGGACGATGCGCTGGCGCAATTGCGCCGCGCCTACCCCACCAGCTTTCCCAAAATCACCGACTTCCAGCTCGACGAGCCGACCGATTACCCCGAAGGCGTCGATCACGGCTACGAAGCCATCCGCCGCGATTTCATCGACCCGATCGAAACCGCCTATGGCCTGTCGCTGCGCATCTCCACCGCCATCGCCAATATCTTCGGCGCGCATGGGTAAAGTTTGGAATTAGCCTGTCTTTCGGGGGGGTTCGGGGCGGAATAGCCAACGTGGGGGCTCGGCCTTTCCCCATTCTCCTTCGACAGTTACCAAGACGCCAGCGAGACTTGCATTATTGCAGATCATCAGCCGTTCGACCAAGTTTGCCACGTCACCACCCCGCGGTTCTCCGCCTAGTTGACGGAGCGCCCGTTCAACAATTCGAAGTAGTATGGCGCGCGTCGCGCAAGGGACGATGGTGATTGCGTCGCCTTCGCGTTTGGCAATCTCTTTCCAAGTCGAATTAGCGAAAACGCTGAGTGCATCATCAGCATCTGCCAGGTTTGAGGCGGAACGCGAAATGGCCAGCGGATCGAGCCAATCTGTCGAGGCGAGAGCTTTGCGAATACGCACTCGGTCAAATCTCTCGTCGCTGTTAGATGGATCGCTAACCGTTTCAATGCCTGAAGCTTCAACCACCCCAGCCAATTCAGAACGGCGAAAGCCAAGCAAGGGTCTCACTACGTCGCAATCAAAACCCAGCAACCAACTCGCCTCACGCACACCAGCCAGTCCAGCGACACCGCTGCCCCTGTTGAGGCGCATAAGCAGCGTTTCTGCCTGATCGTCTGCGTGGTGGGCGGTGGCTATTGCTTGGAGACCTCTTTGGTCCGCCCAGCCTCCTAGCGCGAGATAACGCACTTCACGCGCCTCGGCCTGCACATTCCCCTCGCCGACCTTAACGTTCA
>CAJXLD010000092.1 GCA_913055595.1 uncultured Altererythrobacter sp. | reverse complement strand
GGTTCAGCGTACCCTTGCGGATCAGACGCTTGAGCGTCGCCGCATCGGGCTCTTCACCTTCAAGGTAGGCCTCCATGACATCGTCATCCTGTTCGACAACGGTCTCGATCAATTGCTCGCGATATTCTGCAGCCTTGTCCGCAAGGTCTTCAGGAATATCGACATAGTTGAAGTTGGCACCCAGGCTTTCGTCTTCCCAGACAATGCCGCGGTTGTTCACCAGATCGACAACGCCCTTCAGGTCACTTTCCATGCCGATCGGCAGGTAAAGAACCAGTGGCGTAGCGCCGAGGCGGTCGATGATCGACTGGACGCAGTAGTAGAAGTCTGCACCAGTACGGTCGAGCTTGTTGATGAAGCACATCCGGGGGACTTTGTACTTGTCGGCCTGGCGCCAGACGGTCTCGGTCTGCGGTTCGACACCGGCGACGCCGTCAAACACGGCAACCGCGCCGTCGAGCACGCGCAGCGAGCGTTCGACTTCGATAGTGAAGTCCACGTGTCCGGGCGTATCGATGATGTTGATGCGGTGCTTGGGACCCTGGCCATCCTCGGCCGACCAGAAGGTCGTGGTCGCAGCAGAGGTAATGGTAATACCGCGCTCCTGCTCCTGCTCCATCCAGTCCATCGTCGCAGCGCCATCATGCACTTCGCCGATCTTGTAGGACTTGCCAGTGTAGTAGAGAATACGCTCGGTAGTCGTGGTCTTGCCGGCATCGATGTGGGCCATGATGCCGATATTGCGATAGCGCTCCAGCGGATAATCGCGTGCCATGTTGAATTCCTTAGTTGCCCCACTCGTCCTTCGATCCTTCGACGATGCTCAGGATCAGGATGAGCGGGCGTTTCCTGTTTACCAGCGATAATGCGAGAAGGCGCGGTTCGCATCCGCCATGCGGTGCGTATCCTCGCGCTTCTTCACGGCCGAACCGCGGTTGTTGGCGGCATCCATCAGCTCACCCGAAAGACGGGCGGACATGGTGGTTTCCGCACGACCGCGCGCGGCGCCGATCAGCCAGCGGATCGCAAGCGCCTGGGCACGCTCGGGGCGAACCTCTACCGGCACCTGGTAGGTTGCACCACCAACGCGGCGGCTGCGCACTTCGACCTGCGGCTTGATGTTGTTGAGCGCTTCGTGGAAAAGCTCCACCGGGTTGGCCTTGGCCTTAGCTTCGACAGTGTCGAGAGCGCCATAGACGATCTTTTCGGCAACAGCCTTCTTACCGTCCAGCATGAGGTTGTTCATGAACTTGGACAGCACCACATCTCCGAACTTCGGATCGGGCAGGATTTCCCGCTTTTCGGGACGACGACGACGTGACATTTCTTAGACTCCTTGTCCCGGATCTTACTTCGGACGCTTGGCGCCGTACTTCGAACGGCTCTGCTTGCGGTCCTTCACACCCTGCGTGTCGAGCACGCCGCGCAGCACGTGGTAACGCACACCGGGAAGGTCGCGCACACGGCCGCCGCGGATCAGCACGACAGAGTGTTCCTGGAGGTTGTGACCCTCGCCCGGGATATAGGCGATGACTTCGCGCTGGTTGGTCAGGCGGATCTTGGCCACCTTGCGCAGTGCCGAGTTCGGCTTCTTCGGGGTCGTGGTATAGACGCGCGTGCAAACACCGCGCTTCTGCGGGTTGGATTGCATCGCCGCAGACTTGCTCTTCTTGACGATCGGGCTGCGGCCCTTTCGCACCAGCTGGTTAATAGTCGGCATTAGGTTACTTCACCTTGTTCGAAGGTGCTGTCGAGACCAGATGGAATGTATCGGGATCGTGCGAAACACGGGCCACGCCGCAAAGGGCGGGTCCGGCGACATTTCGCGCGAGCCAGAAACGCTCCACCTGGTGCCCTCAAGCACCGGTTACTTTGACGGCTGCCCTACGGAGAAGACCACACCGGCAATGTTCAGCTCTATGTTTCGGATAAAGGGCAAGCCCCGCACCGAGTGCGCGCGCCTTTAGGGGCAATGGGGGGCGGGGTCAAGCATTGCTTCCTTGGGAATATCGGGAATCGGTCGGCCCAATACCTGCTGACGAACCAAAGGCGGTCATACATCTGTCGATCGATTAGCATCCCGCCGCAAGATCTTGAGAGTACCCCATGACATAGCCAGAAGAACCAGCGCGAAAGGCAGGCCTGTAATGATCGCAGCCGTCTGAAGCGCTCCGAGCCCCCCTGCAAACAACAGTCCTGCTGCCAGCACGCCCATGGTCGCTGCCCATGTCACACGCGGCATGAAGCCCGCCTCGTGATCGCCGCCTGAAGCGATCATCGCCACCACCAATGCACCGCTGTCTGCACTGGTCACGAAAAAGGTCGCGACAATGATGATGGCAAGGCCGGACAAGATCGCCGTGAGCGGGAAATGGTCGAAAAAGGCGAAAAGCGCGTCGGGCAGGCTTGCCGCAACAGCTTCGCCGATCCCGCCATCGCCGAACAGTTCGATATGGAGCGCGCTGTCTCCGAAGATGGTCATCCAGGCGAATGTAAACAGAGTGGGAGCCAGCAGCGTGCCGAGAATGAATTCGCGCACCGTGCGACCATAGGAAATGCGGGCAATGAAGATGCCGACAAAGGGCGACCAGCTGATCCACCAGGCATAGAAGAAGATCGTCCAGTCGAGCTGCCATTGGGCACCGGTATAGCTTTCCGTCCAGGTCGACAGGTACACGAAACGCTGCAGGTAATAGCCCAGGTTCTGAATGAAGGAATCGAGCAGGAAGACCGTGGGGCCCGCGACGAAGATGAACAGCGCAAGTAGCACCGCCAGGCCCATATTGATTTCAGACAGGCGCTTGATCCCCTTGGCAAGTCCCAAGCCAACTGACAATGTCGCCAGCCCGGTGACCAACGCGATTATCAACAGCTTGGCGACGAATGTGTCGCCGGTACCGAACAGGTTCGTCAGCCCGGCATTGATTTGCGAGGCACCGAGGCCGAGCGAAGTTGCCACACCGCACACTGTCGCAACTATGGCGAGGATATCGACCAGATCGACCACGATCCGTGGCAGGCCCGGCCAGACCTGGTGAAGGAAGGCGCCGATGCTCAGCGCCTTGCCGCGGTTGAAGGCAACATAGGCGAGTGCGAGCGCGATCATCGCGTAGATCGCCCAGACGTGCAGGCCCCAATGGAGATATGTCAGTCCCATAGCATGCTGCGCATTGCCCGCTACGGCCATGGGCTGCTCCGATGCCGGATTGGAGAAATGCGTCAGGGGAGGATTGGCAAAATGCATCACCGGTTCGGCAACGCCATAGAACATCAGCCCGATTCCCATGCCGGCGCTGAACAACATGGCAAACCAGGCAGTGGTTGAAAACTCGGGCTTGGCTTTCGCGCCGCCGAGCCGGATATCGCCGAGCCTGGTCAGGGCCATGTAAAGGCAACCCACCAGCATGAGATTGGCAGTAAGCCCCAGCAACCAGCCGAAATTGAGCGTCGCAACACGCTGGATCGTCTCGAATATCTCCTCCGCTCTGGCAAGATTCGCCAGGGCAAAACCAAGCAATCCCAGAATCAGGATTATCGCACCGTAAAAGACCCGCGGATTGAAGCCGGCATCAAGAGTGGGCAAGCGGCTGGCCATTATCCGTCCTCCGTTGAGCGCCTGTGGAATCTGCGGCTATGCGCCGGGCTTGCGAAAGACCATGATCGCCCAGGCCAGATTGCCTTCGGCGGCACCCTTGACCCAATGGCCCAGACCTTCGCCCATCCGGTCGACAAATGCATCATCCAGACCAAGCTCTTCCTGTCGCTCCAGCATGACCTCGCGGACGCGGCCATAATGACGGCCGAGCTGGTGCGTCAGTTCCTCGACTTCGAGTTCTTCAAACCCAAGACGTTTTAGTGTCTTGCGATAGAGCCCTATGGAGGCAAGATCAGGCAGGTGGATGCGGTCGTAAATGGGCTGCAACGCCGCAGCGTCTTTAGGCGCGTCGGCCTGCATCGGATCGGTGAATGCAAAGATCCCGCCCTTTTTGAGCACACGTTCGACCTCGTGCAACACAAGGTCACGCCGCGGAGCATGAAGAATCGCATCCTGGCTCCAGGCGATGTCGAAACATTCGCTTGGAAAAGGCAGATTGTCGAACGAACCGTCCACCACGGAGATCCGGTCCGAAAGTCCTGCCGCCTCGTTAAGGCGGCGATTGCGCCGGTTTTCAACTTCCGAAAGGTTGAGGCAGGTCACCCTGGCGCCGTGTTCGCCGGCCAGAACGCGCGCGGCACCGCCGTAACCCGCGCCGAGATCGATAATTTGCTTGCCTTCCAGCGGCCCGAGTTTCTCGATCATTCGCTCGACGGTCAGGCGGCTGGCGGTACGGATATCGTCGGTCGTGTCGTAAAGGCCGATATGAATGTCTTCGCCGCCCCAGACCTTGCTGTAGAAATCGTCGGCTTCCTCGCTGTCATAATAATCGCGGGCAACGCTAATCCCGTCATTTGCGGTCTTCATTTCATTCATCTTCGTAAGCCTTTTCCACGACATGTACGAAAAAGTCCGGGTCGTTTTCCTCGCCCTCTTCCTGGAAGTCGCCATAGCTATGGATTTTCTGGAAACCTGCTTCCTTCATCAGGTCGCGCAGATACTTCTTGCGCAGCGGGAACATGTTCAGATTGTGCTTCGAGCCGTCCGGAAAACTGTATTCGAAGCGCGCAAGGCCATCATCGACATGGACAGGTTCGGCGCTCACCTGGTCGCCGCAATAGTAGAATTTGTGCTTGGTCGAGAAACCTTCATCGAGGATCGCATCGTAATTGCGTTGGTCGATAATGAGAATGCCGTCATGCTTGAGGGCGGCATAGAATTCGGCAAGGGCCCGGCGCCGATCTGCCTCGTCGAACAGATGGGTGAAGCTGTTTCCAAGGCAAATGATTGCATCGAATTTGCCGTGGACGTCCTTGTTTAGCCAACGCCAATCAGCATGGATGGTTTTCAAGACGACACCATGTTCGACGCCGTTCTCAAAAGCCTTTGCCAGCATTTCAGCCGAACCGTCTGCCGAATAGACGTCGAAACCGGCTTTCAGGAGCTGGACCGAATGGAAGCCGGTGCCGGTCGCCACATCCAGGACCGTGTGCTTGTCGCGGGCCTTCAGGACATCGATGAAGAAGCGGCCTTCGCTTTCGGCGCGTTGCTCCCAATCGATGAGCTCATCCCATTTTTCAACGAACCCCCGGATATATTCGGAAGTGTATTTGTCGGATTCGCGAACCTCTGTGGGTTCAGCCCCGTAATCTTGCTCTTGTTCAGGTGCAAAGGCCATCGTTCTCCTTGAGACTTTACTGGTGCGCAAACATCCGCCGCACGAAGGACGCGCGAAATGACGGAACATTGGGCTGGAAATGACGCCCTAACAAACCTTGGTCGGTTTGGCTAATCCTGGCTGATCCGAATGTCCGCTTGCCCCCACCGACTCCCGCAAGCGGGCGAGGAGCGAGACTTGCCGAACGCAAATGAACCTAGTCGCAGCAAGGAGGGCTCTAGCCCCCGAGGCCTTCCCTTCTCACCGTGATGCTGGCTTGCAGGTCGGTTGGTCGAATAACCTCCCTTGTCGGAGCATCGGCCACGAGTTTGACCCACATGGTATCGCCGTCCCTGAACCAAGACGTCTCGGTCGCCGCGCGCAAGGCGTCCATGCTGGCCGCTTCGGTTCCGGAGGCTGCGTTGGCGAAGCCCGGCAGTTCGAACATCACCCACGAACCCGCATCCATTTCCGCTATGCTGAGTGTGACTTCTTCTCTCTCTGTCTTGACTTCGATTTCGGTGCCGGCGCGCACGGTGCTGATGTCGCCGCTGATCTTGAACTCCTTGCCGTTGCGGATAAGCGCGATGGGCGCCTGCGGAGGACGAGGAGAGAACAGGGCGGCACGCTGGGCCCGGGCGAGCGGCGTGTCCGGAGCATCCGGACCAAGTGCAGAGAGCAAAGCCCACCGGGCGGTCCGCGTACTCAGATCGACGTCCTTGGGAAGTTCACCCGTGGCGTCCGAGAGATTCAGCCGGCCGATATCGCCCGTGCACACGGCAGCGTTCCAGCTTGGGTGAACTTCGCAGCTGTCGTCGGTGACGACGCTGTCATTCTCGCCATCGTGCAGCAAGACCTGCGAATTGGGGATGCCCGTCACCGATCCGTCCAGGTCGCGGAAGGACAGCGTCCGATATGCGTTGCCACCCCGGTTGTCATTATCGAACCGGGCGTCATATGTCGGGAAATAGACCGGCTTGGCGTTGACGAACTCCGCACCGCTGATCGTACTTCCGGTGCTGAGCCCCGCGCTGGTGAACAGCAGGAAAGACAGCGCGCCCGTCTTTCGCAGCTCGTTATCTTCGAAGTTCACGAATGTCGTGTTCACCACATCGTCGCGGTAATCGTAATATTCGTAGCCACGGATCGGGAAATCGGGGATCGATGGCTTCGGCAGGCTGCGACCATAGGCGATCTCCTCGGGCGTCGTGGGATTGCCGATATTGTCGGTCTCGCCCACGATCAGCGAGTTTTCCAGCCGTGAATTGAACGGGTTGCTGCCGATATCACCGGCGGCTTGCGTCATGCCGATAGCGTTGTCGGCCAGTTTCAGGTTGCTGTAAACGAACATGTCTCCCCGACCCCACAGGCCGCCATTGCGGTTCTTGTAGGCGGTCAGGTTCTTGAAGTGTGTCTCCAGCACGTCACCTTCCAGATCGGTCGGATCCGCCAGTGGCAGGAGCGGGATGGTGGCGAGGCCGAAAGTGTTGTCCTGGTAGATGTTACGGTCGAACATGAACCCGTCGAAGTTGGAATGGGCCACATTGCCCCTGAACTCGCGCAACGGCGTACGGCGCGGCCAGGTGTTGGCGGCGATTTCCGTGCCGAGGAAGGCGCCGTTGGGATGTTCTGGGATCGACAGCCAGAAACCGGTGGAATCCGATCCCGCCGCCACATTGTCGATGTAGCTGTTGTCCGGGTTGGTGATCCAGAATGACGCCACAGTATTGTCTGAAGGCAGCAATGTGTTCCCGCCGTGGAAGCTGGCTTCGCGGAAGGCCGCAGGATTCGCTTGCCTTGCTTCCCTCTCTGCGTTGGCGCCGAGATCTGTCGGCACGCAGTCCAATGTCGGGTGGCACTTGGTCTGGATTGCCAGGTTCCTGATAAATGCGTTGCCGGTCTCGATCCCGTCTTCCATGAAGAAGCAGTGGCCCACCGTGTTGTAGGTCACATTGTTCTCGATGCGCAGATCGTTCGTGCCGTGCACAGTCACACAGCGGTTGAACGTGTCATGGATCGAGGCGTTGCGGACGTACATGCCCTGCCCTTCGCCCAGAATGTGGAAATGGACGGGATAGCGCGCCAGCGTCAGGTGCTGGCCCATGCGGTTGAGTTCGACGCTGTCTACGTACATCTGCGAACCCGACATCGCCATGATGTGGCCACCGAAATAGGTCTCGGCCGCATCCTCCGAGGCCTGAATGCGGATATTGCGCGTCAGATTGGCGACCTCTCCTCGCTCGTCGACGCCAAATGTGATCTCGCCAAAGTGCATGTACTCGAGCGGTTCGGCAAAGCTGACCGTGCTGCCGTCGATCGCGGTGATCGTGCGCCGTTCGGCCTGTCGCGGATTGAAGTCGGTAGAGGCAAGAACGATCTCGTCACCGACGCTCCATCCCGAAGCATCGAGTAGTTCGATACTGGTCGCGCCGCGCTCAGCGGTCTGCGTCAATTTGCTCCATGTATTCTCGCTGGTGCCATGAAGATTAAGCGTCCCTTGCATCAGCATGATGCCGCGATCGCCCATGGTGTTGATGTCTTCGCCCGGCACATTGTCGGTCAGCGTAATCGTGGCCTTGCTTGTGTGCGGATTGTCCGCCGTACCGATGGTCAGCGAGCCGCCGGGGACGTAAATCCACTCTGATTCCAGGCTCAGATCGCGCTCATCAGAAAAGGTCAGGCTGCCCTGAATTGTCAGGCTACGCAGCCCAGGCGCATCAACATCGAGCACCACATCCATGTCGCGGGTGATTTCCACCGCATCGCCTTCGCCCGGCACTTCGCCCGAAGGCCATGTATTCGGATCGGACCACAGCGACTGGGCACTTGCGGCAGAGCCTGCCCCCAGCAGGCCAGCGGTCGATATTAGCAGCGCGAATTTGAGCAAGCGAGATTGCAAGCGCATCGTATTACCTCTCCGGCGGGTTCATTGTCCCGCTTTGAATTTCTATATATGTTTGCCGCGAGGAAAGTGGTTTGCCAAGGGCCGGGAATGGTTTGTGTGGCGCTAGCGATGGAAAGAACGGTTGCGCGGGCATGAAACCTGCACCCCCCATTACAATTCGTTACAATTTGTCATGCCCTGTTCACGCAATACCGGCTTGGCAAGACGGCCTGTCCTCTGCAAGACTGAGCCTATACGAATTTGCGGGACTCACAGCGTCCCTGGAGAGGGATTAATATCTATGCGCATGCGTTCACGCCTGCTTCGTCTTGCGGTGCTTTTGCCTGCCGGGTTTGGGCTGGCTGCGGGTTCTGCGGCCTGTGCCCAGTCGCTGTGGTCCGATGCTTCGACCTGGCCGTCGGGCGTAGTTCCGGGTGAAGGCGATGCGGTCACCATTGGCGAGGACATGGACGTTGTGCTCGATGTCAGCCCGCCGGCTTTGCGCAGCCTGACGATCCAGGGCAAGCTCAGCTTTGCCGATGATCGCGACCTCGATCTGGTGACCGAGTGGATCTATGTCCCCGGTGGCGAACTCGAAATCGGCACGGCGGACGATCCCTATCGGCACAACGCCTCGATCACGCTGACCGACAATGTGCCGGGCGAAGACATCAACACCATGGGCGATCGCGGCATCATGCTGATGCGCGGCACGCTCAACCTGCATGGCAACAGGCAGAACAGCTGGAGCAAGCTGTCGCAAACGGCAGAAAAAGGCGCCACCAGCATTACCGTGCTCGATGCTTCGGGATGGCGCGTGGGCGACGAGATCGTGCTCGCCTCGACCGACTTCAATCCGCGTCAGGCCGAACGGCGCACGATCACCGCGATCGATGGCAACACGGTCAGCTTTGCTCAGCCGCTCGAATACATGCACTTCGGCGAGATCACCTTCGGCGTGGATGAGCGCGGCGAAGTCGGCATGATCAGCCGCAACATCAGGATCCAGGCGTCTCAAGATGCGGACGAGACCTATTTCGGCGGCCACATCATGGCGATGAGCGGATCTGAGATGTATGTCGACAGCGTAGAGCTCAGCCGCATGGGCCAGCACCTGACGCTGGCGCGCTATCCGATCCACTG